>JBOHLV010000115.1:0-3203 GCA_050729815.1 Allostellaceae bacterium | reverse complement strand
CCGCACAAGCCCCAACCCCATCGAAGGCTGCGCCTTCGATTTCCCCTCCCCCGCAGGGCGGGGGAGGGTTAGGGAGGGGGCAAACGGCGATGACGTCGCAAGAAGTCGACGGCCGCATCTTCATCTCACCCTTGGCGCGGCGGCTTGCGGCAGAGGCGAAGGTCGATCTGACACGCATCGCCGGCACCGGCCCGCATGGCCGCATCGTCAAGCACGACATAGCGGCGGCGATCGCCGAGGGGCCATCGCGTCCCGCCGCCACGCCCGCTGGCGGTATCGCCCCGGGCGCGCGGATATCGAAAGAGCAGGTGGTCGCACTCGTCGGCGACGCGCCCTATACCGAAGTGCCGATGACCGGCATGCGCCGCACCATCGCGCGCCGCATGGCGGACGCGAAGCAGACGGTGCCGCATTTCTATCTCACCATCGATTGCGACATCGATGCCTTGATGAAATTGCGCGGCGACATCGCCGACCAGGCTTCGGTGAAGCTCTCGGTCAACGATTTCATCATCAAAGGGGTAGCGCTCGGCCTGCGCCGGGTGCCGGCGGCCAATGCCTCCTATAGCGACGATGCGCTCTTGCGATGGGAGACGATCGACATCTCGGTCGCGGTCGCGCTCGATGACGGGCTTATCACGCCGATCATCCGCGAAGCCGACAAGAAGGGCCTCGCCCAGATCTCGGCCGAAATGAAGGATCTGGGCCTGCGCGCCCGCGCCGGCAAATTGAAGTTGGGCGAGTTCCAGGGCGGCACGTTTTCCATCTCCAATCTCGGCATGTACGGCATCAAGGATTTCGCCGCCGTCATCAATCCGCCGCAGGGCTGTATCCTTGCGGTTGGTGCCGGCGAGCGGCGTGCCGTGGTGAAGAACGGCGCCCTCGCCGTCGCGACGGTGATGAGCTGTACGCTCGCCTGCGATCATCGCGTCGTCGACGGCGCGGTCGGTGCGCAATTCCTCGCCGAGTTCAAGAAGATCATCGAGCGCCCGACACTCATGCTGATTTAGGAAGCCGCGATGGCTGACAGCCCCAATTCCTTCGATGTCATCGTGCTCGGCGGCGGGCCCGGTGGTTATGTCGCGGCGATTCGCGCGGCGCAGCTTGGCATGAAGACGGCGGTGATCGAGCGCGAGAATCTCGGTGGCATCTGTCTCAATTGGGGCTGCATCCCGACGAAGGCGCTGCTCCGCTCGTCCGAAATCTTCCATCTGATGCGGCACGCCGACGCCTATGGCTTCACCGTGAAGGAGATCACCTACGACCACAAGAAGGTGATCGAGCGCTCGCGGAAAGTGGCGAAGCAATTGTCCGACGGCGTCGGTTTTCTCATGCGCAAGCACAAGATCACCGTCATCGACGGCGAGGGCAAGCTGATCGGCAAGGGCAAGCTCGGCGTCACCAAAAACGGCAAGGCGGTCGGCGAATATCAGGCGAAGAACGTGATTCTGGCGACCGGCGCGCGCGCCCGCACGCTGCCGGGGCTCGAACCCGACGGCAAGCTCATCTGGACCTATCGGGAAGCGATGGTGCCGCCGTCGATGCCGAAATCCGTCCTCGTCATCGGCTCCGGCGCGATCGGCATCGAGTTCGCCAGTTTCTATCGCGATATGGGCGCCGAGGTGACGGTGGTCGAGGTGCTGGACCGCATCCTACCCGTCGAAGATGAGGAAATCTCCGCCTTCGCGCAGAAGCAGTTCGAGAAGCAGGGCATGGCGGTCCATGTTGCGACCAACGTCAAATCCCTGAAGAAGGGTAGGGACAATGTCACCGCGACGATCGAGAAGGCCGGCAAGACCAGCGAGGTGAAGGCGGAGCGCGTCGTGCTCGCGGTCGGCATCGTCGGCAATGTCGAGAAGATCGGTCTCGAAGGCACCAAGGCGCGTGTCGAAAAAACCCATGTCGTGGTCGATGAATGGCTGGCGACCGGCGAGCCGGGACTCTATGCCCTCGGCGATCTCGTCGGTCCGCCCTGGCTCGCCCACAAGGCGATGCATGAAGGCGTCATCTGTGTCGAGCACATCGCCGGCCTCAACACCGCCCATCCGCTCGATCCGAGCAACGTCCCCGGCTGCACCTATTGCCGGCCGCAGGTGGCGAGCATCGGTCTTACCGAGAATCGCGCGAAGGAGAACGGCCGCGAAGTCAAGATCGGCCGCTTTCCCTTCATCGGCAATGGCAAGGCGATCGCCTTGGGCGAGCCCGAAGGCTTCGTCAAGACGGTGTTCGATGCGAAGACGGGTGAGCTTCTGGGCGCGCACATGATCGGCGCCGAGGTAACGGAATTGATCCAGGGCTTCGCCATCGCCAAGACCGGCGAGCTGACGGAACAGGAATTGATCGACACCGTCTTCCCACATCCGACACTTAGCGAAATGATGCACGAGTCGGTGCTTGCCGCCTTTACCGGCGCTCTCCACATTTGACGAGGATGACCAAGACTCTTCAATCCTTGCCTCGTCACCCCGGCGAAAGCCGGGGTCCAGGGCTGATGCGTGTCACGCGATGAGCGACCTCACTCTTCGCCACCCCGAAAAGGCGAATCGGCCGGACAATCCGGCGCCGCCGAAGCCGCCCTGGATTCGGGTCAAGGCGCCGACCTCGCCCGAATACCGCGCGACCCGCGATTTGATGCGGCGCCTGAAGCTCAACACCGTGTGCGAGGAGGCGGCCTGTCCCAATATTGGCGAATGCTGGAAGGAGCGTCACGCCACGGTGATGATCCTGGGCAGCGTCTGCACCCGCGCCTGCGCCTTCTGCAATGTCGCGACCGGGCGGCCGGACTTGCTCGACCCGCATGAGCCGGCGCACGTCGGCGAGGCGGTGGCGAGACTGGGCCTCGCCCATATCGTCGTCACCTCGGTCGATCGCGACGATCTCGATGATGGCGGGGCAGGGCAGTTCGTCCGCACCATCGAAGCGATCCGCAAATCGGCGCCCGACACCACGATCGAGGTGCTGACGCCGGATTTCTTGCGCAAGGAAGGCGCGCTTGAAGCCGTCGTGGCGGCGCGGCCCGATGTCTTTAATCACAATCTCGAAACCGTGCCGCGGCTCTATGCCGAGGTGCGGCCGGGCGCGCGCTATTTTCATTCGCTGCGGCTCCTCGACCGGGTGAAGGAGTTCGATCCCGCCATGTTCACCAAATCGGGATTGATGGTGGGCCTGGGCGAAGAGAAATCGGAAGTCTTGCAGGTGATGGA
>JBOHLV010000114.1:0-5743 GCA_050729815.1 Allostellaceae bacterium | reverse complement strand
CCGGCCCCCGCGCGCCGCGGCCGCGGCGATCGCCGCGATGAGGGTTGCTTCCTTGGTGACATCGGCGGCGAAAGCCACGCCTTCGCCGCCCGCCTTCGTGATCATGGCCGCCGTCTCCTCGGCCGATTCGAGCCTCAGATCGACGGCCAGCACCCTCGCGCCTTCTTCGGCGAAGCGCAGGGCCGTGGCGCGGCCATTGCCCATGCCCTCGCCCGGGCCCTGGCCGGCGCCGATCACGATCGCGATCTTGCCTTCGAGGCGCATCGCCTCCTATCGCGGCGCGAGGCGCACCGCGCCATCGATACGGATACACTCGCCGTTGATATGGACATTGTCGATAATGTGGAGCGCGAGCTTCGCATATTCATAGGCGTGGCCCATCCGTTTCGGGAACGGGATCATGGCGCCGAGCGCCTTCACCTGTTCCTCGGTGAGGCCCTTGGCGAGCGGCGTCAGGAAGATGCCCGGCACGATGACGTTGACGCGAATGCCGAACTGGGCCAGCTCGCGCGCCGCCGGCATGGTCAGGCCGACGATCCCGCCCTTCGATGCGGAATAGGCGGCTTGGCCGATCTGGCCCTCATAGGCGGCAACCGAGGCGGTCGAGATGATGCACCCGCGCTCCTGATCCTCGCCGAGGGGCGGCAGCACCGACATCGCCGCCGCGGCGAGCCGCATCATGTTGAAAGTGCCGATGAGGTTGACGTTGATGACGCGCTGGAACTGTTCCAAGGGCATCGGCCCGTCGCGGCCGACGATGCGGCGGCCATGGCCGATGCCGGCGCAATTGATCAGAATCCGCGCCGGTCCGTGGGCGTCGCGCCCAGCCTTCACCGCGGCCTCGCCCTCGGCGGCGTTTGAGACATCGCATTTGACGGCGATGCCGCCGATCTCCTTTGCGACTTCCTTCGCGAGCTCCTCATTCTGATCCGCCACCGTGACCTTGGCGCCGCCCTTGGCGAGATAGCGCGCCGTCTCCGCGCCTAAACCAGAAGCGCCGCCGGTGACGATCGCGGCCTGACCCTGTAACTCCATTCGTCGCTCTCCCTTTGGCTATGTCGGAGGGATTTGAACCACCAAGACGTCACGGCGCCAAGCGGAATCGGCACGCCCCGCGGTCGCGCATATTGGTTTGACGGGGGACAAGAATGCCGCTTCAATCGCGCCGAGACAAGGTGGCGCGGATTGCAACTCTTTGCGACTCTCCGGCCGGCGGGGGAAACGACGAATGGTGACGGTGAAACGCCTCATCCGGGTGGAATGGGGGGATTGCGACCCGGCGGAAATCGTCTTTTATCCTAATTATTTTGCCTGGTTCGACGCCTCTACCACTCATCTCTTCGCCAGCGTCGGGTTGCTTCCGGGACGGTTTTTCGCCGAATTCGGGGTGAAGGGGTTTCCGCTCCTCGAAGCGAGCGCCAAATTCTACGTCGCTTCGGGATTCGGTGACGAGATCGAGGCCGAAAGCGGCGTTGTCGAATGGGGCAACAAGACCTTCCGGGTCACGCATCGCTTCCGTCGCGGCGGCGAACTGCTGCTCGAAGGCAGCGAGACGCGCATCTTCGTCGTTGCCGATTCGGCATCCGGCCGGCTCAAATCGGTCCCGGTCCCGGACGAGGTCAAAAGGCGGCTCGGCGGCTGATGTAATGGCGCAGCCCGGTCCCCGCGCCTTCGATCCGCGCATCTGGCTGCTCGCGATCGGCACCTTTGCCACCGGCACCGATTCCTTCGTCATCGCCGGCATCCTGCCCGAACTGGCCAAGAGCTTCGGCATCACGATCTCGACCGCCGGCTATATGGTGTCGAGCTATGCCCTGGTCTATGGTCTCGGCACGCCGATTCTAGCGGTGATTGTGGCGCGCTGGCGGCAGGACCGGGTCGCGTTGGTCTCGCTCATCGCCTTCATCGTCGTCAATCTGCTATGCACGGTCGCGCCGGATTTCGCCTTTCTCCTGGTGATGCGGGTCGCCGCCGGACTGTGTGCCGCGGTCTATGCGCCGAGCGCCTACGCCCTTGCCGCCGCCTTTGCCCGGCCGGAGAAGCGCGGCGGCGCGCTGGCCGCGGTGGCGCTGGGCTCTTCGGGCTCGACGGTGGTGGGGGTGCCGCTCGGCACCTATATCGGCCAGGCGCTGGATTGGCGTGCCACTTTCCTCCTGGTGGCGCTCTTGACCCTGATCGGCATCCTTGCGCTCATCTGGCGCGGCCCGCATACCGCGACCGACCTCGCCGCCGACCCGCAGCCGCTCAAGGCGCGCATCGCCCCGTTGGGGCGCGGGCGGGTATGGCTGGTGCTGGCGCCGGTGCTGTTGCTGTTCTGCGCGATCTACATCGTTTACACCTATATCGTGCCGCTGCTTGAAACCCATTATCAGGCGGCGCAGGTGCCGTTGTTCCTCACGATTTACGGCCTTGGCGGGCTCGCCGGCAGCCAGCTCGGCGGCAAGCTGGTCGATAGCTTCGGCGCCACCCGTCCCTTGGTGTTCGTGCTCGTGCTGTTCGCGCTGTTTCAGATCGCATTTCCCTTCAGCCTCTCCTCGCCGGTTCTCACGGCGCTCGTCATGTTCTTCATCACGATCTGCAGTTGGGGCGGCTTCGCGCCGATCCAGACCCGCGCCCTCCTTGCCGAGCCGAAGCACGCCAACGTCGTTTTTGCCCTCATCAATTCTTCGGTGTTCCTCGGCGGTGCGGTCGGCGCGGCGTTGGGCGGGGTGCTGTTCAACCTGGTCCCGGTGACGGACCTCCCCTTCGCGGCGGCGATCCTCACCATTGCCGCGGTCGCGATTATCGTGGCCGATGTCCGGCACCGGAAGGCGCCGGCTTAGCGCGACTTTCGGCTGGGTATGCGCATCCCTCATTCGTCATCGCCGGGCCTGACCCGGCGATCCATCGATGGACCCGGGTCAAGCCCGCGGGTGACGGAAAAGGGGATGATTCAAGTTCAACGAATATCGCTCTAGCGTGGCGCCGCCCGCGATTCGGTGCTGATTTTTTACCCCGTCCGCCGTCATGCTCTCTGACGCCATCAGCACAAGGGGAGGAGTCCATGATCGAACAGGATATCGACATCACTTCGCGCAACGGCCCGATTCCGAGCTTCGCCGTCTCACCGGACGAGCCCGGGCGCTCTCCCGCGATCATTCTCTATATGGATGCACCGGGGATTCGCGAAGAGTTGCGCAACATCGCCCGCCGCATTGCCAAAGAGGGGTATTTCTGCCTGCTACCCGATCTCTATTACCGCCTCGGCACCTTGCGCTTCGACATGATACGCCAGGCCCAAGGTCGGATGGAGACCGTCTTCGCCGCCATGAACTCCCTCACCAACAAGCTGGTGATGGACGATACCGCGGCGATGCTGGGCTGGCTCGATGGCGAGGAGCACGCCCGGCCCGGCCCGGTCGGCTCTATCGGCTATTGCATGAGCGGCAAGTTCGTCGCCACCGCGGCGGCCACCTTCGCCGACCGCTTCGCCGCCTCGGCCTCGCTTTATGGCGTCGGCATCGTCACCAAAGAGGAGGATTCGCCCCATCTCCTGGTGCCGCGGATCAAGGGCGCGATCTATTTGGGCTTTGCCGAGGATGATCCCCATGTCGCGCCGGAGACGGTTCCGACCCTAAGGGACGCGCTGAACGCGGCCGGGACGCGCCATATCCTTGAAGTGCTGCCGGGGACCAGGCACGGCTATCAGTTCCCGGAGCGCGAGGTCTATCACCCGGCGGCGGCCGAAGCCTCGTGGGCGAAGATTTTTGCGATGTGGGACGAGCGCCTGCGCTAGCGCCGCTTCACATCAGGGTCGGCGCCGCGTAATGCGCGACCGTGGGCGGCGCCGCTTCAAATGCCGCTTCTTCGCCCGGCTTGACATCGATGGTGGCGATTTCGACGATCATTTGGCGCTTCCTTCGTGTCGGGGTCCGGGTTCGGCCGTGCGTTTGTCGGCCGCCGGGGGTGCGGGCAATTCCGGCTTGGCCGGCCTTTCGGTGGGCGTCAGGGCATTTAGGCGTGTGGTCACGGGCGACGGCACGCTCGCCGGTCCGGTGACGACATCGAAATCGTGCGACATGCGTGACCTCCTTCCGGGTGAGGCCGCTCGCTCGGGGCGGGATTTCGCTTATGTCTCGAAAATGCGAAAGCCGCCTTCGGGATCGGGCGGCTTCGGGGGGTGCGATGAAGGAACGCGCGCCTAGGCCGCCGGGCGGAACCAGCAATACCAAAAGCGCGAAACGGTGACGGCTCGCATCATCATGGCGCCAGGATAGCGTCGCCGACCGATCGAGGCAATCGCCATCGTCGTCATCGCGGGCGGACGATGTGGTCCAATCGTCTCAACCGGCGCTAATTGAAGTGCTCTTGGGGGAACACCCCGAAGAACGCGCCGCGTTCGAGCCAGCCCTTATATCCCCTGGCGTCGATTCGGCACCAGATGCCCTGGCATTTCAGAAGCTTGCCGACCACCCCAACTTCCGCGCGCGCCACCACCGGCGCGGTGCGGTTTGGCGTCGCGCGCAACGACCGCTCGCCCCCGGTGATGATTATCGTGCGATTGCCGATCAGCATCCGCTCATGCACCCAACCGATGCTGCCTTGCCAATCGCGGATCTTGCGCCAGACATCATAGGTCTCGATCACTTCGACCGGCATGCCCTTGCGCGTCAGCACCCAGCGGATCGGATATTGCTTGCCGGGACCGGCGCGCAGATTGACTTTGCCCCAGCGCAGCGATTCGAACCGCGGCAGCGTCAGGGGCTCGTTGCTATAGGCATGCGCGATCGGCGCCGCGCCGGCGACCCACACGAACGCCAATAGGAACCCGATAGCGGCGCCTCGCGCCCAATGTCTCAATGCCAAAACCCGCGGCAATGCCCACAACACGGCGACAGGCTTTAGTCCCGAGTCGGCCTCGGGGTCAAGCTCGGGCACGCTGGACTCGGGCGCCAGCGCTTGCTATGGCGAGGGACGGGCTTCGGGCCGCGATCGCCGACGCCCGAGGTGCTGGTGCCGATGGCCGCCGTCCGCCCGATCGCGTCATCGAAACCATGCCGTAACCCGCCTCTTACGAGAAGAAAATTTACATGTCCGAGAAAAAATATCTAGGCTTCGACCATCGCATGGTCATGGTCGGCTTCGGCTCGATCGGCCAGGGGGCGCTGCCCCTGTTGCTGCGCCATATCGAGATGGCGCCGTCCCAGGTCACCATCGTCACGGCCGAGGATCGCGGCGGCGACGAAGCTCGCTCGCTCGGCGTCCGCCTCGTCGTGGCGCCGCTCACCCGCGCCAATTACCGCGCCGTGCTCGAACCGCTGCTGGGGCCCGGCGATGTCCTCGTCAATGTCTCGGTCGATGTCTCGAGCGTGGCGCTGATCGAGCTGTGCATCAGCAAAAATGTCCTTTATCTCGACACCTGCATCGAGCCTTGGCCCGGCTTCTATACCGACCCCGCCGTGCCGCCCAGCCTGCGCTCCAACTACGCCTTGCGCGAGAGCGCGCTCAAAGTACGCGAAAGTCATCGCGTTGCGCCGACGGCAATCATCACCCATGGCGCCAATCCGGGACTCGTATCGCATTTCGTGAAGCAGGCCCTCATCGATGTCGCGGGCGGCGGCGCGGTGCCGGAAAGCCGCGCCGAATGGGCGGCGCTGGCGCGGCGGCTCGGTGTCAAGGCGATCCACATCGCCGAGCGCGACACCCAGGTCTCGGCGATCCCGAAACGCCCGGGCGAATTCGTCAACACCTGGTCGATCGACGG
>JBOHLV010000113.1:0-3896 GCA_050729815.1 Allostellaceae bacterium | reverse complement strand
CCAATATGCTGTTCACCTGGCGGCGCGAGATGGCGGCAGCCGCGGCCGGGGATGAGAACGCGATCAAATTTGTGCCGGCGACGATCACGACGGAGGCGCCGACGACGGCGTTGCCGGCGCCTCCGGCAAAGCCAGGGCGTATGGAGATCGTGCTTGCGGGCGGTGACCGGGTGATTGTTGCCGCGGATGTCGATGCAACGGCGTTGACGCGGGTGGTGAAGGTTCTGGAGCGACGATGATTCCGGTTCCCTCTGGTGTTCGGGTTTGGTTGGCGGTCGGTCGCACTGACATGCGCCGTGGCATGAACGGGCTGGCGCTCCAGGTGCAAGAAGCGCTCGGCCGCGATCCGCACTTATGTGTCGGGTGAGACTATGTGGCGGCTCGGTCCGGCGGCGCGGATTTCGGCGATGATGGTGGCTTTCGCCGCCACATAATATCTCATCACCTCCCCATCGGGCTCAGGGTGTCCCTGGCACGCCCGCAACGGGGAGGGTGCTATGTTGGAGCTGTATTTCAAGTATCCGAGGGTGCTCCGGCGCCTTCGTAGTGGGGCGCTTGGCGGAGAGATGGACCGCATTGCCGCGCATTTTTTCGAGGTCGGGTATAAGCGTGCCTCGGCCAAGATCTATATCGGTCGGCTGGGCAGGTTTAGCGATTTCGCAGCTCGCAATGCCGGGTCCACAACGATTGATCAGGCCGCGATCGATCGGTTTGTGCACAGTCTGCCGACGGCAACCTCCCGCATTGCCGCACGAACGGCAATCGAGCATGCTCGTCGCGTCGCGCCCGAGCGGTTTTCCATACCGTGTCGCACGATGCCGGATCCTCATGGCCCCTTGCTTACCGTCTATCTGGAGCACCTGCGCCAAGTGCGGGGCTTGGAGCCCAAGACCTGCGAGGGGTTGCTTGTGGCCGCACGCCGGATCCTCGTCTGGTGGAATGACCAGGTTCCGGATCATCCCCTTGCCGCGATGACGGGCGAGCACGTGCTCGCCCTGGTCGAGCACCTTCTGTTGCTGTCGACCAATGATTCCACGCGATCCTCGATTACCTCATATACTCGCACATTCCTGCGATTTCTGCGGTGGTCCGATCTCAACAGTCAGGATCTTGCCGGGTTCGTTCCTCGAACACCGTGTTGGCGGTTGGCGCACCTGCCGCCCCGGCTCCCATGGGACGATGTCAGACGGGCGATTGACGCGATCGACGTGACGACGCCGTCGGGCCTGCGTGACCGTGCGCTCCTGCTCCTGCTTGCCACCACCGGGTTGCGCAACAAGGAACTGCGGTCGCTTGAGCTTCAGGATATTCACTGGCGCGCTGCCGAAGTCCTCGTGCGCCGGACCAAGGCGAGGCGCGATCGGGTCGTGCCGCTCTTGCAGGAGGCGGGCCAAGCGCTCGCCGATTACATCCTGCGTGCCAGGCCCAAGATCGATAGTCGGCGCGTTTTCCTGTGCAACGTGCCGCCAGTGGGTCCGTTCAAGTCCAGCTCACCTATATCGAGAATCGTGCGGTCTCGATTGGAGCGCGGCGGGATCGAGCTCTCCCGCATCGCCGGTGCCCATCTGGTGCGCCACAGCCTGGCGACACAACTCGTCAGGCAACACCGTCCGATCAACGAGATCGCCGATCTATTGGGCCATCGGAGCATCGACACCACCGCCATTTATGTGAAGGTGGCATTGCCGCAGCTCGCCGATGTCGCCCTGCCGTTTCCGGGAGGTGCCTCATGAGCACCTTCGCCAAGACGCTCGCCAACAGGGTGGAAGGCTACATCGCGCTGCGTCGCTCGCTCGGATATGCGTTCCAGAAGCAGGCCTCGATATTGCGGGCGTTAGCGCGATACGTGGAGGCCCGGCAGCTCGACGGTCCCCTCACGAGGGGTCTGGCGATCGCCTTCATTTTTTCATGGGAGGGAACGGCCAACGGTCGAGCCGTCCATCATGCGATCCTCCGCCGCTTTTGCGAGTATCTTGCCATCTACGACGCGCGGACCGAGGCGCTCGATCCTCGTGCGCTTCCCAGATCCCGCGCCATTCCACCACCGCGCATCTTGAGCGATGAGGAACTCGGATCGCTCATGGCAGCGAGCCGTCGCGTTTCGCCGCGGTATCCCCAGCGGGCGTCGACATTGACGATGCTGGTCGGATTGCTGGCAAGCACGGGCTTGCGTTCCGGCGAAGCGCTCCGCCTCGATCGCACGGATGTCGATCTCGCCGACGGCGTTCTGCACATCCGGAAGACGAAGTTCCGCAAGGATCGCCTGGTCCCGGTCCACGCTACGACACTGGTGGCCTTGCGTATTTACTCACGGCATCGCGATGCTGCATTTCCGGCGTCGAAGGATTCCGCATTTTTCATCAGCTCGCGCGGCAACCGGCTGTCGCCGACTGGGCTCGCCGCGGCGTTTGGTGTGGCCCGACAGCTTGCCGGCCTCGACAACGACAAGGCCTTGAGACCGCACGATCTTCGGCATCGGTTCGCCATCACGCGTCTTGCCGTCTGGCATCGGGAGAAAGCCGACGTACAAGCACTGCTGCCCTTGTTGGCAACCTACCTCGGCCATGCCCGCTACACCGACACCGCCTATTACGTGACGGGCACCACGGAGCTGCTGGGCATGGCGGCCGACCGCGCATTCGTCGATGGAGGTGTCTCATGAGCGTACATCCATCGCTCGGCTCGCTGCTGGAATCGTTCTTCCACAACCGGCTGACCAAGCAGAGGAATGCAAGCTCCTCGACGATCGCCAGCTACCGCGACGCCTTGCGCATGCTGGTCCTCTTCGCCGCCGAACGCACTCGACGCAAGCCATGTTCATTGGCTGTCGAGGATATCGACCGGGAGCTCGTCCTCGCTTTCTTGGACGAGCTGGAGCAGAAGCGGAAGAACGCGATCCAGACACGCAACGCACGGCTGACGGCGATCCGGTCATTCTTTCAGCATGTGGCAGCGAACGACCCTGCCTCGCTCGGCGTCGCACAGCGCATCCTCGCCATCCCGATCAAAAAAACGCACACCGAGATCACGCATCATCTCTCCCGCAACGAACTTGGCGTTCTTATCGACGCGCCGGACCAGCGAACACCGCGCGGGCGGCGCGATCGAACCTTGCTGCTGTTCCTGGCGCGCACCGGCGCGCGCATTTCCGAGGCGCTCGGCGTTAATGCCTGCGATCTTGAGATGGATCCCCCGCGACCGCAGGTGCTCCTGCGCGGCAAGGGACGCAAGGAGCGGGTCGTGCCGATCCCGTACGACCTCGTCAAAGCGTTGAAGGCATTGATGCGCGAGCGCGCGATCGATCTCCATGATGCACGTCCGCTCTTCGTCGGTACGCATGGTGCGCGCCTCACGCGTTTCGGTGCGACGCACATCGTGCGGCGGGCCGTCGCCGCAGCCACGGCGAACACGCCAGAACTGGCCCGCAAAACCATTTCTCCCCATGTCCTCCGACACTCGCTCGCGATGACGCTGTTGCAGTCCGGGGTGGATCTTCTGACCATTCAAGCCTGGTTGGGCCATTCGCAGGTCGCCACCACCCATCGCTACGCCGCTGCGGATGTCGAGATGATGCGCCGCGGATTGGACAAGGCGGGGGTATCGGGAAAGCTTCCGGCGCGCTTCGAACCCAAGGATACGGTGCTGCGGCTCCTGGAAAGCATCTAATATTATGTGGCGGCGAAGGCGACCATCATCGCCAAAATCCGCGCCGCGGGACGGAGCCGCCACATAATCTCACCCGACACATAAGAACGGATCGACGCCAAATGCTGTCGTCACCAGTGCCGCCAGCGAATCTGCCCCTTTGCGGAAATCCACAGGCCGCGTCGCAATCAGCACGCGCGCACCCAGGCTGATCGATGTGTCGGGGCCGATCACCGCGCCATCTTCAGCGC
>JBOHLV010000112.1:0-2556 GCA_050729815.1 Allostellaceae bacterium | reverse complement strand
TAGCCGTATCTCATGGGTCGATCTTGCACCAGATTCATGCACCCGAAAATCCCCGTTCTTTCAATGGCCTAATTTTGGTGCATGATTCGTGATTTATGCACTCACAGGGAGCAGCAAACGCACATCTGTGTTGTCCGGAGCTGAGGGCGCTACGGACGCACGCCGCCTTTCACGGCAAGGCAGCCCCTGGCCCTTTGCGATCGAATGCTTCGATTGGCCCGCCGCCAATGCCCATTCCGGCCGTCGGGCGGCATTGGTCGACCTCCAGGATCAGACACCGCCATGTTAGGTTTTATCGGCAGGGATTAACGGCCAGCGGACGATTGGAAAGGATGACATGGGCGCGCTCTGGTGCGGCTTAAAGAAGTTCGTCAGCGATGATAGCATGTCGATCACGCTGCTCGGCCTGTTCCTGGTCTGCGTCGCCGGCCAGGGACTGTCAGGGTGGATCGCCTACAATGGCTTGCTACAGGCGGAGCATTTTCGCGAAATCACACTCGGCTCTTATCTGGGCACAGGCAACTTTCTCGACGGGGTATTCAGCAACTGGCAGGCGGCCATACTTCAGCTGGCTGTACTGATCGCCTTCGGCTCGGTGCTGCGTCAGAAGGGTGCGGCGCATTCCCGCAAGACGAACTCCGGGAGCCATCGGACGCTGAACTGGAAACTCGGGCTACGGCCGACGGCGCACGAGTGGGTCTACGCCAATTCACTGTCGTTGGTATTCCTCGGCATGTTCTTGGGGACCTTCGCGCTACACGTGTTGTTTGGCGAATGGAAATACAACGAGACTCAGGCTCTGCAGCATCTGCCCCTGACCACCCTTGGTGCCTATGCGGGCTCGTCGAGCTTCTGGTTTTCTGTGTTCCAGTGCTGGGAGGCGGAATTCTCGGCTATCGGCATCTATATCGTGCTCAATATCTTCTTGCGGCAGGAGAATTCGTCGGAGTCCAAGCCGGTGGGCGCGAGCAATGAACAGACCGGTGGGGCCAACGAGTAGTCGCGCTCTCGGGCGATCCCTGTTGCATATCATGGGAATTATAAAGTTAATGATTATTGAATTGTTTCAATTTTTTTCTATGTATGAGCGTGTCTTGGTGCCCGAGCGCGTTGGAGACCCCCCTCCGACCAAGATTCAGGATGCCGACTCGATGAAAAAACCAAAGGAATGACCACCCGTTTCCGTAACGCAACGACGTTCTCGGGCGAAGGGGAGCTTGTCTCCATTCAGCAAATCAACAAAGGAGCAGACCCATGTCGACGACGTACCAGGAAAAGGGCAGTTTGGAGCTTGAAACGACCGGCTCGGCGATCGAGGCGGCGGCGGGTCTTGCCGTCATTGTTTTGGCGATTGTCGGATTGTCGAATCACGCCGGCGGCGTGCTGATGCCGATCGCCGCGATTATCCTCGGCATTGCCCTGGTGGTCCAGGGCGCGGCGGTTTCCATCGAACATTCGCGGCTGCTGGCCGCCGCCAGCAGCGGCACCATCGGAACCATCGAACTCGGCGGCGGCGTCACGGCCGAGATGCTCGCCGGCGTCAGCGTTGTCATTCTGGGTATCCTTGGGGTGATTGGTCTCGCTCCCGCGATCCTGATCGCGGTCGTGATCATCATCGCGGGGGCCGCGATCATTGTCGCCACCGCCAACTTTCGGCGGCTGACCATTCTCAAGCTCCGCGGCCCCGGATTTTCCGAGACCGTGGTGGAGGTTGGTCAAGCGGCAGCCGCCGGTGCGGCGAGCGCGCAGTTGATGATCGGCACGGCCGCGATCGTGCTCGGCATCCTCGCGCTCTCCATTGCGGCATCGGCCGCGGTGCTGACGCTGGTCGGGCTGCTCATTCTCGGCGCCGGCGTCGTGATCAGCGGCGGCACCGTCGCCGGACGGGCATCGTCGCGCTTGTTCAGCCACTTCTGACCGCGCTTCTGTGGCCGCGCCTCGCCGGCTGCCTAAATATCCGGCGAGGCGCGAGCAAGTGCTGTTGCGCGTGCCGACGATTGAGGTCCGCTGAGCCGGACCACCGGTTTGCATCGGGGGCATTTGGTATCTTGAGGACGGAGGACAAAGAGCAGCGGCGCCGGACCGGAGCATCATCCGAGCGTCACCTGATTGATTGTGGGAGCGAACACAAATCGCCGTTTCCGCCCCGGCTGCTAAAATCGTAGTAATATTGCTTTGGGCACGGCTTGGGGCCCAAACTACGCGAGAAGAGGGCCGGCGACGTCCTCCACTCCGCGACCAGACGGGCATCGGCGCCACCGCAGACTTTTTTGGGCGACTTGGCCATCTTATTTGTTGAAGAGACTATAGCTTCGGGATTGACTCGGCATGTCCGTCGAGAGATCGCGATACGAAAAACAAGGATGAGGCAATGACATTACGCTTCCCGATCGTCGGAATCGGGGCTTCCGCCGGCGGCGTCGAAGCGTTGGAACAGTTCTTTACCACGATGCCCGCGGAAAATGGCATGGCCTTCGTCGTCGTGACGCATCTCGATCCCCATCATGAGAGCCGGCTGCCGGAGATCATCGGTCGCCGCACCACGATGCCGGTCAC
>JBOHLV010000111.1:0-2942 GCA_050729815.1 Allostellaceae bacterium | reverse complement strand
GGTTCATCGAATCTCGCCTATGGGTGGATTTGCGGCAGTCCGCTTCCGCGGTTAGCCGAGCAGAAAAGCGGACTTTCAACCCTGCCGATCCCAGTTCGCTACGAGACCGCTCGCGACCGATCTTCGTCGCCAGCATGGCGACAGCCGGTCCTAACCGAAGCGGTTACTAATGCTGCCTGCGACAAGCGTCAGCGCCTGACGAACCTTAGGCGCGGCGAAAGCGCCATCGGTTTCGTGCCACTCAGATCCCACTCCGTCCACTGCGCGGCCGCCATGTAGTGGCGGAACGTGTCTTTGAAGTCCACGTCCTCGAAGAAGCCGACGAGGTTCCATTGGTCTTGAGCCGAGAAGGGGATCGCAAAGACGAAAACGTAGCAGCCCAGCCTGAACTCGCCGATGACGTGCGGCAGGCGCGGATGCGGTGTCTTGCGGGTGTAGACGGTGATCTGCGCCGACGGATTGGGAGGTAGGTAGATCGTCGCCATCGCCACCTTAGGCAATGACTGGTCCGCATGCAGGCCGTGTCGCACCCATTCGATAGTCTTCGTCAGGTCTGGCAGGTGCTCCTCGTCGAGGACTGACACAACGATCTTCACCAGAGCACGGTAAACTGACATCGGCACAAGGCGAGCGCCACGGCCGAGGGTGACTTCGAACGTGTCGGCGTCAGGTTTGGAGACGGCATGCGCCTGCATCACCACCTTTTGGCCATCGTGCAGGAGGGTGTCGTTGCCGAACTTCAGTTGCGGCCGCCCGTTGTTCTCGCCCCGACCCTGAGTTCCGAGAAACACGCGCTGCACGTCCAGCATCCCGATCAGCGACGGCTCGGTCTCCTGGCCAAAATACTCGTTACATTCGTCGCATTCCTCGGCCGACTTCAGGTGGTCGTTGCCGAGCGCAGTGGGGATCACGTGCGCGACCTTCTTGAAGGACGTCTCGTTAGCGGTGCGGTGACAAAAACGGCAGGTGCGCGGCTGCTTGCCAGCGCCGATCACGGTCTTGCGGTCAGTGCGAGGGTTCTTCGCGTCATAGAGATCAAGCAGCACGCCGAACAGATCGTCCGACGCGCCTTTTGCCGGTGGGGCCTCGGGATGGTTGAGCGCGTGCAGATAGTTCTCCAGCGCCAAGCGATCCTTGGTCGAAGCCGGCTCGCCCGGTAGCAACAAGAAGTACTTGCCGTCGGGCACCCTCTCAATTTTCTGCTTCAATCTGTTGAGCTGCGGCACCGCCGCGCCGTGACGCGTCACCAGTTCATCGAGGGCGGCGCGCATTTCGGGCGTGACCAGCTGATCCATCGTGAGCTGGACGTGCTCGCCATCGATCGTGCCGAACGTGCCGACGATCTCCTGCACGGCGGCGGCCTGCTCCTGCCGATAGCGGAACACCATTGCAGCACCGTCGTCTTCAGTCATCAGGTATAGCATGACGGCGCCGTAGATCGCCGGGCCGGTCGGCGTGAACACAATATGCACGCTCTCGAAGGCGCGCCTGATGGCGTCCAAATTGTTGGCGATCGGCTTGCGCACGGCTTTTTCAAAGTCGGCGATCGTCGATACGCCTACCCCCGCCGCCTTCGCCAGGTCATCTTGCGACCACTGCACTAGAGCCCGCGCTGCCCGCACATCTTCCGGCGTCAATTCGATAACCATACGATTGCTCGCAGTCAGTGATTTTCACTGACATAGAAGAATTTACGTAACCTGTCAATATCGTGCAGCATCTCCTCGGGTTCGACGGGATGTCCGCTTGGTGGAGCGCTTTATTCGGGCCCGACCGACCGACATGGGTCAGGTGGCGACAGTCGGGAGCCCGGCCGATAGGTCCGGAAGTGGCGCGGCATTGACGCACTATTGGCGGCGCATGCGTATCGGATGACAAGGACACTTGACTCCACTTTCCGATGGTGTCAAGTTTACTTGACTTTTTCACAAGCGGGTCGCCACACCATGCCCAGCCAACGACAGGTTGCGTTCATTAGGTCCGTCGCAGTCGCTGTCATCGGCGCGGTGGTCATATGGTTCGGTGCGGCCGCGGTCATCCTGGCCATCTACGGTCGCCACGCGCCGGCGGCTGCGCCCTGGCTGGCGCTGGCCAAGTTCGCCAGCCTGGCTTGGGCGGCGGCGGTCGGCTGGATAGTCACCTGGCCCCGGCTCGACGAGATGGAGCGGGAAGCGCGCAAGTTCTCCTGGTTCATCGGGTCGTCCGCGGCGATCTTGCTCACCGCGCCGATCATGATGCTCTGGCTGCTGAACGGCGGCGCGTTCCTCGCCCAATTGCTCAGCCGTCCTGGCACGCCGGGCATTTACTTCGCGCTGGGATGGGTCGGTCTTGTCTTCGCCCAGATTCTCGGCGCCTGGATCGCGCGCGTCGGATGGTGGGTGTCCAAACGCTAGAGCCCGCTCCGTGCTCTAACGGCCCCGGTCCATGAAGAACCGCCTCAAAGCGCTGCGCGCTGAACGCGGCTGGAACCAGGCTGAATTGGCCGGGCGCCTCGACGTCTCCCGCCAGAGCGTCAACGCGATCGAGACCGGCAAGTACGACCCCAGCCTGCCGCTCGCCTTCAAGATCGCGCGTCTCTTCGGACTACCGATCGAGGCGATTTTCCAGGACCGATAGCCTCCGCAGGTCTTTGAGTTTTGCCAGGAAGGTCCGGATTCTGGAGCGGCCCGAAGTTGCGGAAGTGGCGCTCAACCGACTGCGAAGAGAAAGCCAGCTTGAGTCCGCTTAGGGGAGGGAAGAGAAATTCACAGCCGCCGCTACTGGGGCTCTCCATTGCTTTCCGGTGCGACGGCGTCAACGTCGCGGCTGACCTCGTCAGCGAGCTTGCGTCCGCGCGCGAGCCGCCGGCCGAGTGCTTCAACGAACCCTTCGTAGCGCTCGCGCCCCTTGGTCTGAGCTGCTGCCAGCGCGGTATCCGGCAGCGCCGGCGTGCTGGTCAGCCA
>JBOHLV010000110.1:0-16746 GCA_050729815.1 Allostellaceae bacterium | reverse complement strand
CGGACCTCGATCGGTGTGCGGCCGGTCTCGTCGGCATGGCGCAGCCCGAAGGCATCGCGCGAATCGGCGAGTATGAGGGTGAAGGTGCGATAGGCCCGGGGGGCGATGGCGGCGAGCGCGGCCGCCGCGGCCGCCGCGTCGGCATGGTCAAGCGCTTCCAGCACCAATTCGCCGCGCGAGCGCTGTCCCGGCGCCGGGCCGAGCGAGCCGTGGCGATTCAGAATCCCGGCGATGACGCCGTGATCGTTGACGCCGAGCCACGAGCCGCCGGCGAGTTCGTCGAGGCCGGCCACCACCTCCGGTCGGTCGGGCCAATGCCGCGCCGGCGGCTGCCATGGCCGCGCCACCATCTCATCGCGATTGGCGCCAAGGATCACGGGCCAGTCATGGCCGGGGCGGCGCAAGAGGATCAGCGTGCACATCGAATCTCGTCACTCCCCCAAGTTTGCGATATAGAAAGCGCGATTAACACGGAGTGTCGATATGAGCGACTTCGACGAGCGGGAAAAGGGGTTCGAGCGCAAATTCCAACACGACCAGGAATTCGCGTTCAAGGTGAAATCGCGGCGCAACCGCATTGTCGCGCGTTGGGCGGCGGGCATGCTCGGCCAGGAAGGCGCCGAGGCGGAGGCCTATGTCGCCGCGATCGTCACGGCCGAACTGCAACATCACGGCGACGAGCAGGTGGTGGCCAAGGTGGTGGCGGATCTTGCGCCAAAAGGCATCGACCGCTTTCGCATCATGACCGAATTCGACAACGCCGAGAAGCAAGCCCAAACGGAGCTCGGCGCACCGAAATAGCGGGCCGGCGCACGACAAATCAATCACGCGAATCGCGTCTCGCAAACGTGATGGTCGGTGAACGAAGATTCCACCGCATGCACGCGTTGTTACGCCAATCACCGGATCGGCATTTCGCCGAAGGATCGGTGGGCAACCCAGTCATGGAGAGTGGAATGAACCGTTTGATCGTTGCGTCGATGGCCGCGGCAGCGTTGACCCTCGGCGTATCGGGCGCCTCCTTTGCGGCGCAGCCTTACCACGGCATCACTACCGCCGGCGAGGCCGCGATTTACGGCGGGCATGGCATGGTGCTGGCGCAGGCTGACAAAACGACGGGTGGCGACGAGATGTCGGCCCCCAAGGCCAACGAGGACGAACAAGGCCAGAGCGACAAGAGCGATATGATTTTGGCGCAGGCCGACAAAACGACGAGTGGCGACGAGATGTCGACCCCGAAGGCCAACGAGGACGAACAAGGCCAGAGCAACGGCGACAGCCAGAACTAACCGGCCAGACCGGGCGGGGCTGTCCTCGGGCGGCCCCGTTCCCCCCTCACGGATACGTTGGGATGGTGGGCGCGACAGGGATTGAACCTGTGACCCCTGCCATGTCAAGGCAGTGCTCTCCCGCTGAGCTACGCGCCCGTTGCCGCCGCGGCGCGCGGGATATAGCCGCTATCCGCCACCGGTGCAAGCCGCGCCATCGCCGCGCCATTGCCATGGGGCTGCGTTCCGGCTTAGCCTCGTCCCGAAGGATCGGGAGGCGCGCCATGATCAAGCTCGACCGTATCGGCCATCTCATGCTGTCGGTCGCCGACGAGGCGGTATCGCGGCGCTTTTATACCGAGGTGCTCGGTTTTCGGGTTTCTGAGCAGGATATCGAGCATGGCGGCGTGTTCATGACGCTCGGCCGCAACTATCACACCCTCGACATCGACCAGAACGCCGATCCCGTCGCGGCGCCGCGGCCGCGCCGCGGCCAGATCGGCCTTGCCCATATCGCGTTTCAGGTCGCGAGCTACGACGCGCTGCGCGACGCCTATCGCCATCTTCTCGATCACGGCGTCGAGATTCTGCGTGCGACCAACCATGTCAACCAGCGCAGCCTCTATTTCCAGGACCCCGATGGCAACACGCTTGAAATCTATTACGAGGTGCCGCGCGCCCTCGATCTGTTTCCGCAGGGCCGCGAGGATTTGAACGAAGCGCTTCCCGTGACCCGGCCCGGCGAGCCACTGCCGGCCTGGATCGCGGAAGACTGGCCGCCGCCGGCGCTGAAGGCGCGGCTCGCGGTGCTCGAAACCCGGCCGCGTTAAGCCGACCTAGGCGACGGAGGCGGTTCGAGGCGAGCCAATTCGACTCTAGCGGCCCTTTTCCAGCGCGACGCAGACCCGCGAATCATCGCGCAGATTCTCGTAATCCTGCATCGCGCCGCGCAGCGAATCCTTCGGCGGCAGGCGGTTGATCGAACGCTGGATCGCATCGAGCTGGGCGTTGCTGTATTTCACGATGCGCGGACATTGCGCCACCGGCCGGTTCCACATGCTGCAACCCGCGATCGGCACCGACAAGGCGATGACGACGACCGCGCCCGCGCGCCAAGGTCGCATCACGCGTCCTTGGCGTCGATCAGCACGAAGGCGATGCGGCACGGCTTGCCGCTGCGATTGACCCAGGCGTGGTTGGTGGCCTGCTGAACGAGGATGTCGCCGGCCTTCAAATGCACTTCCGACTCGTCGAGCAGCATGTCGATCTCGCCGTCGAGGACGATGGCGTAATCGATGCTGCGGGTGCGGTGCATGAAGGGATGGCGCGGCGGCCGGCCCGTCTTGACTTGCCCGTCGCCGAGTGAACTTGAGAAATGCGTCGCCGGCAGGGCTTCCATCTCTGGCGTCGTCGGGCCGAACTCGACGACGCGGCAGATGGAGCCGCCCTGTGGCGGCGGCACGCCGATCTTGCGCGCGCTTTGGTCCTGCGTCACGGTGACGTCGGCGGGGGTCGCGTCAGTCACCCAGACGAGGCCGGATTCCATGGCGCCCTGTTCGCTACGGCTCCAGGTTGGCGACGGTCCGTCCATCAGCACGATTGCATTGCCGCTCGCGTCGTGGCCCGTGACCACGCGCCGCACCGGTTTCCCCATGATCGATCTCCTCCCGCTCGCTTGATGTCGTTTGTGATGTTACTTGATCTCAGGCCAGGTCACCGCCTCCTTGGCGTCGCGCTCCTCGACCCATTCGGCGATCTTCGGCCGGAAGATGGTGAGCGAGGGCGAGCCGCGATGGTCGGTCAGCGCCTGATCGTCCCGATAGACCTCGACGAAATAAAAGGTATTGGGGTCGGTCTTGTCGGTGGCGACGTCGAATTGGACGCAGCCCGGCTCGTGCTGGCGGGTATAGCCGACATGGCGCGTGATCTCTTCGCGGAAGGCTGCGACATGCGCCGCCTTGATGCGCATTTTGACGAAGATGAGATGCATCGGGCGCTCCTCCTGACCGTTCGCTGTTGCCGCATCGTCGCATCCCGTCCGAAGGCTGGCAAGGATTCCGGCGATTGCCCCCGGCATGCGGACAATGCTATTGAACCAACGTCGGCGTCGCCCCGCACAGGGGCACGGCAATGACTCGAACGGCGCCGCGAGGGAGGTAGCTTATGAAACGACTCATCGTAACCGGGATCGCGGCCGCCGCGCTTTGCGTCGGCATCGCCGCGCCGCCGAGCTTCGCCGAGGAGCCGACGGTCGGCATCGTCGCCGCCTTCTCCGGCCCTTATGCCGAATGGGGCCAGGACTACAAGCGCGAGATCGACCTGTGGATGCACCGGAACAACGGCAAGCACGGCTATCCCAAGGTCAATCTCATCCTGCGCGACGCGCCCGGCATTTCGAACATCGCCCGCACCAAGCAGGTGGTGCAGGGCTTTATCGTCCGCGACCATGCGGCGGTGGTCGGCGGCGGCGAATTCACGCCAGAGGCGCTGGCGGTCGCGCCGCTCGTAACGGAGGCGAAGATCCCTTACGTGATCTTCAACGGTGCGACCTCGTTTATCACCGACCATTCGCCCTATCTCGTCCTCTCCGGCTTCACCATCTGGCAGGCGGACGTGCCGATGGCGGAATTCGCCGCGGAACATGGCTGCAAGCATGCGGTCATCATGATTGCCAACTACGCGCCGGGCGACGATTCCATCGACGCCTACGCCTATGGCCTGAAGAAGCATGGCGCCAAGGTCAGCGCGGTCATCAAGGTGCCGATGGGCACCGCCGATTTCTCGAGCTATATGGAGCGGCTCAAGAATGCCCACCCGCAATGCGTGCTGCCCTTCATGCCGGGCGGACCGATGTCGCTGGCGTTCCTCAAGGACTTCGCGCAGATGGGCTTCCCCCAGCGGCACGTGATGCTGTACGACGCGAGCGGCATCGTGGCCGAGAATCAGCTTGGCGCCATCGGCAATCTCGCGCTCGGCATTATCTCTTCGGCCGTCTACGACACGTATCTCGACAATCCCGTGAACAAGTCGTTCATCGCGGGGTTGACGAAAAAATACCCGAACATCCGGCATGAATTCGCCACCACCGATGCCTATGTCGGCATGCACATCATCTTCCACATGCTGAAGGCGACCCACGGCGAGCGTAACGCCAAGGTAGCGATGGCTTCCTTGAAGGGCTGGCACTGGATGAGCCCGCGCGGCCCGGTCTTTATCGACCCCAAGACCCACGACATCGTCCAGGACGTCTATATCAGCAAGGTGGTGAAGGGCAAGGGCGGCACCCTTCATAACAAGGAGTTCAAGGTGTTCAAGCACGTCCACGATCCGTGGCACGAGCTGCACGGCAAGAAGTAATCCGGCGACGGCGCGGCCATGTATCGGCCGCGCCGCTCTTCACGGCGGCTGTTGAGGCGGAGGTGTCGATGCGGTCTTGGCGGGCGGCGGGCATTGCGTTCCAAGAGCTGATTGCGAGGAAGTAAGGGGCCGTTTATGCCTGAAGGATCGACCAACCGGCCGTCCGGCCCGACGCCGCAGCAGATCGAGGAGGTCGCGCGGCGTTTCCTTACCACGACGGAGCTGGTGGTGGAGGCGCGCCGCAAGCTGCATCCGCATTCCTGGGACTTCATCGCCGGCGGCAGCGAGACCGAGACGACGCTGGCGCGCAACCGTCTCGCGCTCGATCGCTGGGCGCTGCGGCCGCGGGTGCTGCGCGACGTGCTGCAGCAATCAATCGATCCGTCCGCGCATCTGCTCGGCGCCAGGCTGCGCATTCCGGTGATTTTCGCGCCGGTCGGCGGCATGACGATGCTCGATCCAGGGGGCGCGCTCGGTTCGGTGCGCGCGGCGGCCGGGTTCGGTATCATGACTTTCATTAGCTCGGTGACCGAACCCGACATCTCCGTGGCCGCGCCCGAGGCCGATGGCCGCCTCGTGCTCCAGCTCTATATCCGCGGCGACGCCGACTGGGTCGATACCTATGTCGGGCGCGCGGTCGAGGTTGGCTGCCGTGCCATCTGCTTCACCGTCGATACCGACGCCTATAGCCGGCGCGAGCGTAACCAGCTCAACCGTTTTTTCCAGGGCACGCCGCTCGTTACCGGCGGCCGCACCGGCGTCATGGAGAATACCGGGCGCGAGCATCAGGAGCACTTCAACTGGCGCGACATCGAACGGGTGCGCAACAAGTTCGACCTGCCGGTGATCGTGAAGGGCATCGCCACCGCCGAGGATGCGCGGATGGCTGTCGAGCACGGCGTCGCCGTGATCTATGTCTCGAACCATGGCGGCCGCCAGCTCGACCATTCGCAGGGCACGCTCGCGATGTTGCCGCCGATCGTCGAGGCGGTGGCGGGCAAGGCGGAAATCGTGGTCGATGGCGGCTTCGTGCGCGGCACCGACGTCTTAAAGGCGATCGCGCTTGGCGCCAAGGCGGTCGGCATCGGCAAGCTTCAGGCCTGGGCGCTGGCGGCGGGTGGCGAGGCCGCGATGTGGCGACTCCTCGATCTTCTCGAGGAGGAGATCGTCAAGGACATGATGCTGATGGGCGTGACCAAGCTCGGCGAGCTAAACCAGAGCTTCCTCGCCCCGGCAGAGCCGGTGACCTGGCCCTCGGCCTTGAGCGCCTTCCCTCATCTCGACCGCTATCGCTAGAGCGGCATTCGTTGAACTTGAATCCTCCCCATTTCCGTCACCCGCGGGCTTGACCCGCGGGTCCATCGATGGATCGCCGGGTCAAGCCCGGCGATGACGAATAAGGGATGCGCACAGCCAGCCGAATCTCGCTCTAAAGCGCGCAGCGGCCGGCCGCGAATCTTTGGCTATCTCTCCGGCAGCCCGGCTTGGCGCATGCCGTCGAAGACGTACTCGGCTTCTGCGCGACTGGTCGGATTGTCGGTCGCGGAAACAGCCCGGTAGGCGGCGATCGTGAAGCGCGGGTCGAGCGTCACTCCCGACTTGGCCGCGATGCGCGCCTCGTCCGACTTGCCGAGGCGAGCCAAAGCGGCGGCAAGAAAGAAATAGGCAGCGGGAAAATTCCGGTTGGCGTCGATCGACCGGCGCAGCCAGTTGACCGCCTCCTCGTCCTGATCGAGACGAACTTTGGCGGAGCCGGCCATAAACGCCCAAAAATAGACCTGGACGTCGCGCGGACTGAGCCGCAAGGCGTCGAGAACATGCCCCTCGGTTTCTTCCGATTTCCCGTGGAGGCTTTTCGTATATCCGAGAACGGCGTGCGACGCGGCGGAATTTCGATCCAGCGCCAACGCATGCTCGCTTTCAATGATCGCCTGTTCGCCACGGTTGGTGAACATGTAGACTTGCGCCAACACCTGATGAGCCAGGACGTTGTTCGGCGCCAGCGATAAGACTTTCCGCGCGGCCGCCTCGGCGGCGATCATGCGTTCGCCCGGGTTCTCCGTGAAACGCTGGGCCCCAATTGCGTAGTCGACATATGCCATGCTTGCCAGCGCATCGACATTATCCGGGTCCAGCCCAAGGGCGCGCTCGAAGAAGCCGCGTGCTTGCGTCAATGTGTCGAAGGCGGGGCCCTTGTTCACCCGGGCCATGCCCTGGAAATACAAATCCGTCGAATCGGGATGCGGCGATTGTGCCGCCCGCCGTGCCTCGATGTCGATAAGCTGCGCCTGCAATTGGTTGGCGAGGCGGGCGACGATTTCGTCCTGCATGTTATGACATCACCAAGGTGAATGCCGACCCGGAACTCGATGCGGCTCCCGTCGGCGAGATTGGCGTTGCGAGCGGCCATGCCGCGCTGCACCTCGCCGGCGCTATGGACGGCATCGACGACGCTCGGGAACTCGATCAGGATGCCGTCGCCGATATTCTTGACGATGCGGCCATGGTACGCCGCGATCAAGGGATCGATCAGCTCATGGCGGAGGGCGCGAAGCCGCGAGACCGTGCCGACTTCATCGGCGGCGGTAAGGCGGCTATAGCCCGCCACGTCGGCGGTCAGAATCGCCGCGAGCTTTCGCGTATCGGCCATCGCCCCATCCCCAGGCAGCGCCGACCATAACAGAGCGCATTGGGGCGGAAAATAAATAAGCTGTAACATTTATGGAATCTCGCCTTTCGGGTGTTGTCACCAGACCGCTGACATCGGCCCGAGCGGTTCTGAAATGCGTGGTTGTACCGTGACAGGAGGAGGGTCGGCAGGTTAATCGAGAAGCGATATGTCGGTAACCGAAGTCGAGCCCGCCACGCAGCTTTCATCCTCCCGCCGCGCCATGATTACGGCCGGCGTCATGCTCGCCACGGTTCTTCAATCGCTCGATACCACCATCACGACCGTGGCGATACCGCATATGCAGGGCGCCTTTTCGGCCAACCTCGAGCAGGTCACATGGGTTTTGACCTCCTATCTGGTCGCCGCCGCGATCATGACGCCCCCAACCGGCTGGCTTGCCGCGCGCTTCGGCCGCAAGCGCCTCTATCTGGTATCAATCGGCGGATTCACCATCGCCTCGGCGCTTTGCGGCATGGCCGGAACCCTTCCCATCATGGTCATCTTGCGCCTGTTCCAAGGGCTGTTCGGGGCCGCCCTCATTCCCTTGTCGCAAGCGACGCTGCTCGACAGCCATCCGCGCGAACGCCACGGCCAGGCGATGGCGATCTGGGGCATGGGCGTGACCGGCGGTTCGATCCTGGGGCCGACCCTGGGCGGCTGGCTGATCCAAAACTATTCGTGGCGCTGGGTGTTCTACATCAACGTGCCGGTCGGGCTGCTCGCCGCCTTCATGATCATCGCCTTCGTCCAGGAGACCGGTCGCCATCGCAAGCTGCAATTCGATGCCTTCGGCTTTGCCGCGCTCTCGCTCGCGATCGCCGCATTTCAGATCATGCTCGACCGTGGTCAGATTCGAGACTGGTTCAGCTCGCGCGAGATCATGATCGAAGCCGTCATCGCCGGGATGGCCTTCTACGCCTTCCTGATGCGGACCTTTACCGCCGAGCGCCCGTTCATTCGGCCCAACCTCTTCATGGATCGCAATTTCACGCTGGCGCTTTTGGTCCGATTCAGCAACAGCATGATCCTGTTCGGCTCGATCGCGCTGTTCCCACCCTTCCTGCAAGAACTTTTGAACTATCCGGTGCTGACCGCGGGCTTGGTGCTGGCGCCACGCGGCCTGGGCGCGCTGATTGCGATGGCGGTTGTCGGCCAGCTCCTTCGGCGGTTCGAGCCGCGTTGGATTATTCCGGTCGGCTTCCTCATCAGCGGCTACGCCCTCTACTTGATGTCGCACTTTTCCTTATATGTTCCGACGTGGGAAATTGTCGCCACCGGCGTTATTCAGGGTGTCGGGCTCGCCTTCGTCAACGTGCCGCTGACGACCGTCGCGTTCACGACCCTTTCGCCGGAGCGCCGAACCGAAGCGGCCAGCGTCTATAACGTCCTTCGCGCAATCGGCTCCAGCGCCGGGATCGCCATCCTCACCGCCTTGCTCGAGCGCAATACCCAGATCAATCACGCCGTCATCGGCGCCGTGGCGACGCCCTTCAATCCCCTCTTCCGTTGGGGCGTCGTCGGACAAGTTTGGAACCTTGGGACCGTTGCGGGCCTCGCCTCCTTGAATGCCGAAGTGACGCGCCAAGCGACGATGATCGCCTATCTCGACGATTTTCGTTTCATGATGATGGCGGCGCTCGTCCTCGCTCCCCTCGCGCTGTTCTTTGGCCGAATCCACCGTCGGCAAGAGGCATCCAGAGTCTCAAGCGCTTCCGACCTTGACGCGGATCAGCACGTCTCAGAGGTCAGTGGCTAGTCTAGTGATAGTTCGCGTAGGCGATGCCGGCATGGATTTGGGCGATCGCCTGTTCGATAAGACGCATCGCCTCGAGGCGATGGCCGCCCTTGTTGGTAGCGCCATAACGCAGCGCGTGAAGCGCGTGATGCAGGTCATGAAGCGCGTTGTGCATGCGCGGCTGATAGGCATAAGCCGATGACGGCATGAGGCCGGCGCCGGTGACGCCGACGGCGAAGATCGCGGCGGCGAGCGCGATCTGTTTTACTTTGGTCGTCATGGAATCCCCCTTCGTTGAACCGGAAAAAGAGCATTCTAGCTTAAGGGGAGGCGGATGATCAATTCACTCAGCCGCGCGGCCCGGCGTCGGGGTCGGCGCCGTGCTCCTCGTCGAGAACCTGGCGGACCTTGCGGGCGAGGGTGGCGAAGGTGAAGGGCTTGGTGACGAGCTCGACCCCCGGTTCGAGCCGGCCGTCGCGGGCGAGAGCGTCGCGGGCGTAGCCCGAGGTATAGAGGACCGGCAGGCCGGGCCTCAACCGCCGCGCCGCCTCGGCCAACTCATGCCCGTTCATCGTGCCGGGCAGACCGACATCGGTGAGGAGCAGGCCCACGCCGTCTTCAAGGGTGAGCTCGCGCAGCGCCTCCGGCCCGTCCGCGGCGGCAATGACGCGATAGTCGAGCTCGCGCAGCAAGCCGATCGTATGCTCGCGCACATCGCTGTTGTCCTCCACCACCAGGATCAGCTCGTTGGCATGGCCATGCGGCGCCCGCCGCGGCTCGCCGTGCACCGTGACCGCCGGTGGCTCCTCGACGAGCCGCGGCAGATAGAGCCTTACCGTGGTGCCGCGGTCTTCGGTGCTGTCGATGGTGGCGTGGCCCCCCGACTGGCGCAGGAAGCCATAGACCTGCGACAGGCCGAGGCCGGAGCCCTTGCCGGTCTCCTTGGTAGTGAAGAACGGATCGAAGGCGCGGCTCGCGATTTCAGGCGCCATCCCGGTGCCGGTGTCGGTAACCGCGATCATGACGTACTCGCCGGCCGTGATCTCCTCGCCACTGCGGCTCTCGGCCTCGAGCCGGGTGTTCTTGGTCTCGATGATGAAGCGGCCGCCCGCGTGCATCGCGTGGCGGGAATTGACGGCCAGGTTGAGGATCGCGGTCTCGAGTTGGGTCGCATCAGCGGCGACTGGCCACAACCCGTCCGCCGGCGCCGACTCGACCTGCACCGTCTCGCCCAGGGTCTGGCGCAAAAAGTCCGACATGCCGGCGATCAGGCGATTGACGTCGATCGGCCGCGGCGCGAGCGGCTGGCGACGCGCGAAGGCGAGAAGATTATGGATCAGGGTGGCGGCGCGCTCGGCACCGCGGGTCGCGGCTTCTACCGGCCGGCGCAGCTCCGCGGCGTCGGACGCGATGCGCCGCCGCAAGAGGTCGAGATTGCCAATAATCACCTGGAGCAGATTGTTGAAATCGTGGGCGACGCCGCCGGTGAGCTGGCCAATCGCCTCCATCTTCTGGGCCTGGCGCAGCACCGCCTCAATCCGCGCTCGCGCCTCGATCTGCTGGCGCAAATTGTCGTTGACTTCGGTCAATTCCTCGGCCCGTTTCTCAAGCTCGGCGTTGGCCCGGCGCAAGGCGCCCTGTGCCAAGCCTAGCGCCACGATCAAAAGCGAGGCCATGACCGCGACCGCCGCGATCACCCCGTCCCGCTCTACGCGGCGCGACCGCGGCACGGTCGTGGTTTCGAGATAGGCGCTGCCGAGGAGCTTATCGTTCTGGATCACCGGCTCGACCGCGATCAGCCGGTCGGCGAGGTCATAGCTGCCGAGCGGCACCGCTCGTGTCGGTGGCGCCGAACCCGGGTCACGCGCATAGGCAGCAACCAGCGCGCCGTCAAGACCGTAGATCGCGGCGGCGACGACGCTCGGATCGGCCGCCAGGGCCGAGACATATTCTTGCGCGGTCTTGCTGTCGTTGAAGGCGAGCGCCGCGGTCACGGTCGAGGCCAGGATGGTATCCTGCACCGCGACCCGTGCCGCCCTTGCCCGATACGCCGCGCCATCGGCATAGACGATCAGCCCGATCGTCGCGGCCAGGAGAACGAGCGCCGCGGCGATGGCGAAAAGCGGGGCGAAGTTTTGCAGCCTGTGCATCACGCGCGAACCCTGTCCTATTCCGCCGGGCCATCCGGCACGGCAACGTTCAAGAGCTTCGAGCTGATCGCGAGGTGGTTCTGCGCCGCGGCAGCCCGGTCGATCTCGAAGCGGACGTGATCGTCGCGAAGCACGAAATTGATGATGCCATGGGGACCGTTCTCTTGATCGGTCACGGTCAGCACCGTCGCGCCGCGCACCGCCGCCAGCGCGGCGCCGACCGATTGCCCGGGCGAGCTGTCGATGAACATGATCTCGCAGCCGGCATTCGGCGTCGCCCGGACGAGGTGATGGAGCGCAGTGAGATGACCCATGACGGTCTCGCCGGCGATCGCCTCGGCGAGCGCGCCTTGGAACGGATCGGTGCCGGCGACGCAGATGGTGAACCTCGCCGCGGGCGGGCCGAGAACCTGGTCCGGCCATTCGACGAAGGCCGCAAATTTATAGAGGAAGGTCGCCTTGATCTCGGTTTCGAGCGTGGCGGCGAGAACGATGACCGGGTGCAGGCCGCCCAGTGCAATGAACAGGATTGCCGCGACGCAACAACGCATGCGCCGACCGGTCATGCCCTAGAACTTCCATGTCGCCTGGACGAAGAAGGTCCGCCCGATCTCGACCGGTTCGGGAAAGGAGGAGGAGATGAACTCAAGGTGCTTGTTGTGCAGCAGGTTTTCGAAATAGAGGGCGAGCACGAGATGCTGGGTGGCGTTCCAGGCGACGCGCCCGTCAAGGTCGACATATCCCGGCACCGGCAGGTTGTGAAGAGCACCGACTTCCCGCAGATCGAGATCGAGGAAGACGCGGTGTGGCAGGTTCATCGACGAGCGCAGCAGGAATTGCTGTGCCGGGTCGTTGCCGGAGGATTCGTCGCTGGAGCCGGGCGGGCTGCCCGACCGGAGATAGAGATTCTGGTGCTGCCAGAAGAAGCCCGGCGAGAGGCGCCACCAGCTCGTCACCTGATAATTTCCCCACATCTCGACACCATAGCCGTTGCCCGCCATGTCATTGCCGAAGACATAGGGCAGCGGCCCGCCGGGTGTGGGTTCGAGGCTGCGGAAATCATCGTAGAGATTGTAATAGGCCGAGATCGAATAGGACAGCCGCCCGATGGCGTTGCCGCGATAGCCGATCTCGAAGGCGGTCAGCTTCTCCGGTTGGAAATCGCCGCCGGCCAGAATCTCCGTGGTGCCGCCGACGATGCCGAAGATATCGCGATCTTCGCGCGAGGGCACGCGGACCGCCCGCGACGCCGCCGCCCAGATGAGGTTCGTCGCGTCGGGCTTCCAGGTCAGTCGGAGGCTTGGCAACGGCAGGATACCTGTATAGGGCGTCTCGGTTTCGAACTTGAGGCCCGGGATCAGCTTCAGCCCTTGGGCTAAGGTGATCGTGTCCTGGGCATAGACATCGCCGAGATTGAGGGTGCGGCTGCCGGGCGAGAAATAGAGCTGAACCAGCGAGCTGCCCAGGGGCGCATTGGCGAAATTGTCCTGCCAGAGCCGGTAGTCGAACCCCCAGACGACGGCATTGCTGCGGTTCAGTTGGAAATTGTGCTGAAGCTCCAGGGCATAGGTATAGAGCCGGTCGCCGAGCCCCGAGGTAATGCGGGAATCATAGGAAAAATAGCTGAGCAGTTGCAGGGACGAATCGGCGCTGAGCGGATGCCGCCAATGTCCCGTCAGATTCTCGCCCTCTAGCAGCATGTCGGGGGTGCCGACCGGCTCCTGCTGGTCGAATCCGTTATAGATGTTGCCCTCGAGAAAAACATGGTCGGCGCCGGGCCGCCAGTCGAAGCGGAAGCCGCCTTGCTCCCGTGACCAGGCGTCGCGCGCATCGTCGCCGGTGTCGGTCTCGTCGTGGCGGATATCGAAGCCGTCGCCATAGACGCGGTAGGTGAGATTGGGACCCGCCTGGCCGCTATATTGGGCGGTGCCGCGGCCTTCGTGATTGCCGCCGCCCATGGTGACGAAGCCGCCTTTGGTATCGCGCGAATCATAGGTGATGATGTTGATGACGCCATCGACCGCGTTCGGCCCCCAGAGCGTCGCGCCCGGTCCGGTGATGACCTCGATGCGCTTGATGTCCTCGGGCGGAACGTCGTGCGTGTCCCAGAAGACGCCGTCGAAATAGGGCGAATAGACCGCGCGCCCGTCGATCATCACGAGCAGCTTGTCGGAGGCATAAAGATTGAAACCGCGCGCCGAGATGGCATAGGCGTAGGCGTTGATCTGCGCGACTTCGAGATTCGGGGCGAGCCGCAATATCTCCGGCAGGCTGGTGGCGCCGGAGCGGATGATGTCCTGGTGGCTGATGACATAGATCGCGCCGGGAGCATCGCTCAACGGCTCCTTCGTCCGCGTCACCGTGGTGACGTCGATCGTGGCGAGCTGGTCGATCGATAGCTCCCGCAGCTGCGCGACGCTCTGGGCCCGCGCCGGCGGAACGAAACGCGTGGCAAGGCACAACGCGATGCCGATCACGACCGGCACCGCCAGGAACTGGCCTTTGCCGCGATGTTCCTCTCTTTCGCGCGGTGCCATCGGCTCCCCCCGGGTCGAAATTTCTTGTCGTTACCGCAAGCACGCGTCAACCCCAAAAGTAAGTGCGCGTATTGTGGCGGAGGTGTGGCGCGACCGCGGCGATTCCGTGTCACGCCGGGGCGAAAGGGTGAACCGGCGCCACGCCGAAAAGCGTCCCTCCCGTGCGGTCCGTGCCTCTTCGGACGCGTGCCCGTGCCGTCATGGAAATATCCTCGTCGGCGACCTTTTTCTGCCCCATATTTGGCCCACGCGATGGGATAGAACGATGGCATCTTCCCCCCGATCCAGCCTCAAGGCCTATGCCGCGAAGCGCCGGTTCAACCGCACGCCCGAGCCCGCGGGCCATATCGCCACGCGCCAGGGGCATGCGTTCGTCGTACAGAAGCACGCGGCGCGGCGGCTCCATTTCGATTTCCGGCTGGAGCTCGACGGCGTCTTGAAGAGCTGGGCCGTCGCCAAGGGGCCGAGCCTCGATCTCGCGGTGCGGCGGCTCGCGGTCGGGGTCGAGGACCACCCGCTCGACTACGGTGGGTTCGAGGGCGTCATTCCTGCCGGCGAGTATGGCGGCGGCACGGTGATGCTGTGGGATCGCGGCAGTTGGGAGCCGGTCGGCGATGCCAAGAAGGACTATGCCGCGGGCCGGCTCAAATTCATCCTCCACGGCGCGCGGATGAAGGGCGGCTGGATGCTGGTGCGGATGAAGCCACGCAGTCCGAAGGAAAGCCATGAGAACTGGCTCCTCATCAAGGAGCGCGACGACGAGGCTCGCCCGGGCGAAGCCGACGCCCTCATCGACGCGGAGACGGAAAGCGTTGCAAGCGGCCAGAGCATGGCCGGGATCAGGGATGCCAAGGACGCCAGAGTCTGGCGATCGAATCGGAGCACGCCGGCGGCGTCGGGCGGCCGCGCGACGCCGCCGGCAAGCCTCAATCGCATCACCGGGGCGAAACCGGGGAAGCTTCTGGATTTCGTCGCGCCGGCGCTCGCCCGGTTCGTCGCGACGCCGCCCGACGGCGCGGATTGGCTCCATGAGATCAAGATCGACGGCTATCGCGTCCATTGCCGGCGGGCGGGCGAGGATGTCCGGCTGTTGACGCGCACCGGCCAGGACTGGACACGGCGGTTCGGCACCATCGCCGATGCGGTGCGCGCCCTGCCGGGCCGAGAATTCGCGCTCGACGGCGAGATCGCGGTGTTCGATGATGACGGCCGGTCTAATTTCGGCCGGTTGCAGGAGGCGCTGAGTGCCAACCGGCAGGAGCGGCTCGCCCTCGTCGCCTTCGACCTCCTTCATCTCGACGGGATTGATCTCGGCGCGGCACCGCTCATTCAGCGCAAGGGCGTCCTCGAAACGCTGCTGAAGGGGGTGGCCGATCCCGCGCGCCTGCGCTATTCCGATCATCAAGAGGGCCATGGCGCCGCGCTTCTCCGCCATGCCTGCGAACTGAACCTTGAAGGCATCGTCTCGAAGCGGGCGGAATCACCCTACCGCTCCGGCCGCGGCGGCGATTGGCTGAAGGCGAAATGCGTGGCGCGTCAGGAATTCGTCATCGGCGGTTTCACGGAAGGGAAGGGCGCGCGCCGGGGCGCGATCGGAGCCCTGCTGCTCGGCTGGTACGACGGGGACCGGCTGGTTTATGCCGGGCGCGTCGGCACCGGGTTCAGCGATGCCGCGGCGCATGATTTGAAGGCGAAGTTGGCACGGATAGCGACCTCGCGGCCACCCTTTGCCGCGGTGCCGGCGGCGGCGCGGCGCGGCGCCCGCTGGGTCAAGCCGAAGCGCGTCTGCGAAGTCACCTATCGCGCCGTGACGCAAGGCGGCCAGTTGCGCCAAGCCTCCTTTCAAGGCCTGCGTGAAGACAAGCCGGCGAAGCAAGTCACGTTTGAGCGCGCGCGGAAACCGGCGCCGGGACGGCGCAAGCGGGATCCGCCGAACGAGGTTGCCGGCGTCACCATCAGCCATCCCGACCGCATCGTCTTTCCTGATGCCGGGGTAACGAAGCTCGCGCTCGCGCAATACTACGCCGCGGTCAGCGACGCTATTTTGCCGGAGATTGCGGGCCGGCCCTTGAGCCTCTTGCGGTGTCCCGAAGGTATCGGCGGTCAGTGCTTTTTCCAGAAGCATTTCGCGACCGGCGTCAAGTCGCTGGAGCGGGTTGCGATCAAGGAGCATCGCGGCGTCCGCGACTATGTCGTGGTGCGCGAGATCGGCGACCTCATCGCGCTGATCCAGGAGGGCGTCGTCGAAATCCATCCCTGGGGTGCCAGGGCCGACGATCCCGAGACGCCTGACCGGCTGGTGTTCGATCTCGATCCCGCGCCGGAGATCGCGTTTGCCGCGGTGATCAGGGCGGCGTTCGAGGTGCGCGACCTTCTCGGCAAAGCGGGCCTCACCACCTTCGTCAAGACTACCGGCGGCAAGGGGCTTCATGTGGTGGTGCCGCTCGCGCGCAAGCTCGGCTGGGCGCCGGCGAAGGCCTTCGCCCGCGGCGTTGCCGAGGCGTTGGCGGCGGCCCGGCCCGGTGCCTATACCGCCAATCCCTTAAAGCGCGCGCGCCACGGCAAAATCTTCATCGACTATCTGCGCAACGATCGCGGCGCGACCGCGGTCGCGCCCTATGTCGTGCGGGCGCGGCCCGGCGCCCCGGTGGCGATGCCGGTTGCCTGGGAGGCGCTGACCAAGCGCTTCCAACCCAACCGCTTCACGCTGGCGACGGTGCCGCGTCTCCTTGCCGCACGCCCGGCCGATCCGTGGCGCGGGATCGGCGATCTCGACCAGCGCCTGTCGCTGGCAATGCTGAAATCGCTCGGCGTGGGGGACTGATACCAATCCCGCTGATCCGAACCGGTGGTTCGGCTCGGCGGGTGACCTCAATCGCCGGCGCGCGCATCCGCGCGCTTGGCTCCGCGCCATAGGGCGCGCGCTCGCACTTGCTCGCGGTGTACGGCGGGTTCGCGGGCTACTTCTACGGATTCTTGCTGAACCTGCAGTTCTGGCCGTTCGCGGTCGACCCCGGCAGCTCGCTGT
>JBOHLV010000109.1:0-34495 GCA_050729815.1 Allostellaceae bacterium | reverse complement strand
TGGCGAAGGTCGGGCGTCCGCAGGATGTGCCCGTGCTGCAGCGGGCGCTCGCGTACCTGCGTGATGAGCAGGAGCCGGATGGCGCATGGTTCGGCCGCTGGGGCACGAACTATATCTATGGCACCTGGTCGGCGCTGTTGGCGCTTCGGCGTGCCGGGATTGGCCCGGATCACGCGGCGATCCGCCGCGCCGTGGCGTGGCTCCTCGCGAAGCAGCGCGCGGATGGCGGCTGGGGCGAGGATGGTGCCTCCTATTGGCAGGACCAGCCGCGCGGCGAAGGCAAGGAATCGACGGCGTCCCAGACGGCCTGGGCCGTTCTTGCCCTGATGGCGGCGGACGAGACGGAAAATCCGGCGGTGGCGGCCGGCATCGACTATCTGACCGCGACCCAGACATCGCATGGGCTCTGGGATGAGGCGTGGTACACGGCGGTCGGCTTCCCGCGCGTCTTCTATCTGCGTTATCACGGCTATCGCGCCTATTTCCCGCTCTGGGCGCTGGCGCGCTACCGTAACCTCAAAAGCAGCAATTCGGGGGCGATCCCGTACGGCCTCTGATGGCCATTCTTGCCGTCACCGGCATGGCGAGCGAGGCGCGGATCGCCCGCGGCGCCGGGATCGAGGCGATCGTGCTGGGTGGTCCGCCGCCGCACCGGCTCGCGGTGCTGGAAGCCGCGATCGCGGCGGGCGTGTCGGGCCTCGTCAGCTTCGGCATCGCCGGCGCCCTCGATCCCGCCCTGGTGCCCGGTACCATCCTGGTTCCGGGGGCGGTGCGCACGGACACGTCCGATGTCTTTCGCTGCCATGAGACATGGACGGCAAATCTCCGCGCCAGCCTGTCCCGCGCCTCTGCGCCGGTCGCGGCCGGCCTTATCCTCGGGGCCGATCATATCGTCCCGACGCGCCGGTTGAAGCGCGCGATGTTCGCGCAGACCGGCGCCGTCGCGGTCGATATCGAGAGCGGAGCGGTCGCGCGAATGGCGATGAGAACCGGGATTCCGTTTGTCGTCTTGCGTGCGATTGCCGATCCCGCGTCCCGGGACTTGCCGCCGGCGGCCGCGGTCGGGCTCGATGATGACGGTCGGCCGGCGCTCGGTTCGGTGCTGATGTCGGTGGCAATACGGCCGTGGCAGGTGCCGGCGTTGATACGGTTGGCGCTTGAGACGCGGCGCGCCTTGCAGGCGCTTGCCCGTGCGGCCGACGCGTTGCTGCCGTCCGCGCCTGGCTAAGGCTTGGCGATGATCGCGTTTGCTGCCAGTGTGAGCGCACAATGAGCCGGACTGACACGATTTCGGACATGGAGCTCGAATCGGGGGTCACCCGCGCCGAGGTTCGTACCGTCTATATCGCCCTGATGATGGTCATCGGGCTCGGCGCGCTCGATCAGAGCATCGTTGCCACCGCCTTGCCGAGCATCGTCGGCGATTTGGGCGGGGTCACGCGACTCTCCTGGGTGGTGACGGCCTACATCCTGACCTCAACCGCCACGATGCCGCTCTATGGCAAGCTCAGCGACCAATATGGCCGCAAGCCGATGATCTTCGTCGCGGTGCTGGTATTCCTCGCGGGCTCGATCCTCAGCGGCCTGGCGCAGACCATGAACCAGCTCATCCTGTTTCGTGGGATTCAGGGACTCGGTGCCGGCGGTTTCCTGCCTTTGGCCCAGATCACGATCGGTGATCTCATCTCGATGCGCGAGCGGGGGCGCTATCAGGGCTGGTTTGCGTCGCTGTTCGCGGTGAGTTCGGTAACCGGACCCGTAATCGGCGGCGTCATTACCCAGGATCTGTCCTGGCATTGGATCTTCTATGTCAATCTGCCGTTCGGGGTGGCGTCGCTGGTGATGATCTGGATCGCGCTGCGGCGCCCGCATGAGCGGCGTGGTCGGCGCATCGATTATGCGGGGGCGATCTTGCTGATCGGCGCGACGACCTTGGGGCTGCTTGCCTTGAGCCTCGGCGGCAATTCCTATGCCTGGATATCGCCGGAAATCGTCGGCTTCGCCGTGGCTGCCGTGGCCGCCGGCGTTTTGTTGATCATTCGTGAAAGGCTGGCGGCGGAGCCGATCCTGCCGCTCCACCTCTTTCGTAACCGGGTGTTCGTCGTCGCTTGCGTCGTGGTGAGTCTTACCTTTATGGCGATGATGGGGGCCGGGACCTTCTTTCCGGTCTTCTTTCAGCTTGTCCTCGGCGTGGCGCCGACCCATTCGGGCCTGCTCACCGGTCCCTTCATGCTCGGCATCATGACCTCCTCGATCATCGGCGGGAGGATGGTGTCACGGACCGGCCGCTATAAGCCGTTGCAGATCGTCGGGGTCAGCATCGCGGTGGTGTCGTTTTCGGCGCTAACGGCGGCGGCTTGGCTCGGCGGCGGCATTCCGGCCATCGAGCCGGTCCTGATCCTGCTGGGCCTGGGGCTCGGCCTCGTCACGCCGAACATGACGATCGCCATCCAGAATGCCCTGGCCCGGGAGGATATGGGGGTCGGCACGGCGACGGCGGCGTTCTTCCGCTCGCTCGGCGGCGTGATCGGCGTCGCGGTGTCGGGCGCGATCATGTCGGCGCAGCTCCGGGCCGAGCTCGCGCTCGGGCCGAACCAGGATGTCAGCAAGGCCCTGAACGGTGGCCTGCAACAAATGGCCGCCCTGTCTGGCCCGGCACGCGATGTCGTGGTGGCAATCTATCGTCATTCGCTCGCCACGACCTTCCTCGCCGATGTCTTCGTCGTGGCGGCGGCCTTGATGATGTTGTTCTTCCTGCCGGAACTGCCGCTACGTACCTTTGATGGCCAATCGCTGGCGACGAAGGCACTTGAACCCGAGTGACGAGGGCACGATTGCCTATTTTTTCGGCAAATAGCCTGTTTTCCCGGCGACAGAAAGCGGCTAGGTTCGGGCAAACAACCCCGGCGCAATTGGCACGGCTCATGCTTGGAGACAGGCCTGAGCCTGGCGGTTGGCGTCGGGCCGAGGAATCCCTCAAGGTGGGTCACGCATGAAGAAAATCGAAGCCATCATCAAGCCCTTCAAGCTCGACGAAGTGAAGGAAGCGCTTCACGAAGTTGGCATCCAGGGCATCACCGTCACCGAGGCCAAGGGCTTCGGCCGCCAGAAAGGCCATACGGAGCTTTACCGTGGCGCCGAATATGTGGTCGATTTCCTGCCCAAGGTGAAGATCGAGGTGGTCATGGAAGACGGGCTGGTCGAGCGCGCGATCGAAGCGATTCAGCATTCGGCCCATACCGGCCGGATCGGTGACGGCAAGATCTTCGTTACCACGGTCGAGGAGGCGATCCGCATCCGTACCGGCGAGCGCGGCAAGGACGCGATCTGAGACGGCGGCAAGCCGCGGACCGGAAAAGGCGGGCGATCGCCGATAGTAGAAGGTAATGCCGCGCCGGTGCGGTGGCGCAGACACAGCAATCTCACTTAAGAGACAGGAAAGAGACGATGTCCGACATTGAAAAAGTTATGGGGATGATCAAGGAGCACGACGTCAAATACGTCGATTTCCGCTTCACCGATCCGCGCGGCAAGTGGCACCACCTCGCCCACCACGTCCGCACCATCACCCCCGATTTCCTCGCCGGCGGCGTGATGTTCGACGGCTCCTCGATCGCCGGCTGGAAGGTGATCAACGACAGCGACATGGTGCTGATGCCGGATTGTGCCACGGCGGTGCTGGACCCGTTCGCGGCGCAGACCTCGCTCGTCATCTTCTGCGATGTGCATGAGCCGGCTACGGGACAGCCCTATACCCGCGATCCACGCTCGATCGCAAAGAAGGCCGAGGCCTACCTCAAATCCTCCGGCGTCGGCGACACCGCCTATTTCGGTCCCGAGGCCGAATTCTTCATCTTCGACGAGGTACGCTACAAGAATGGGATGAACACCGCGTTCTACGAGATCGAATCGGACGAAGGCCCCGAAGCCAGCGACAAGAAGCTGCCCGATGGCAATAGCGGCCATCGCCCGCCGATCAAGGGCGGCTATTTCCCGGTGCCGCCGATCGACGCCCAGTCCGACATCCGCGCCGAAATGCTTTCGGTGATGCTGGAAATGGGCCTCAAGGTGGAGAAGCACCATCACGAGGTGGCACCGTCACAGGCCGAACTCGGCGCCGAGTTCACGACGCTCACCCTCTGCGCCGACGGTATGCAGATCTATAAGTACGTCGCCCAGATGGTGGCGGCGCAATATGGCAAGACCGTCACCTTCATGCCGAAGCCGATCAAGGGCGACAACGGCTCCGGCATGCACGTCCACCAGTCGGTGTGGAAGAGCGAGAAGCCGCTGTTCGCGGGCTCCGGTTATGCCGACCTCTCCGACTTCGCGCTCTATTACATCGGTGGCATCATCCGGCACGCCAAGGCGATCAATGCCTTCACCAACCCGACGACCAACAGCTACAAGCGCCTCATCCCTGGGTTCGAGGCGCCGGTATTGCTCGCCTATTCGTCGAAGAACCGCTCGGCCTCGTGCCGCATTCCCTATGTTTCGAGCCCCAAGGCAAAGCGCGTCGAGGTGCGCTTCCCCGATCCCGCCGCCAATCCCTATCTCGGCTTTGCCGCGATGCTGATGGCCGGGATCGACGGTGTCCAGAACAAGCTCCATCCTGGCGAGGCGATGGACAAGAACCTCTATGACCTGCCGCCGGAGGAACTGAAGGACGTGCCGACCGTGTGCGGCAGTTTGCGCGAGGCGGTGGAAAATCTCCGCGCCGATCAGGCCTTTCTCACCAAGGGCGATGTCTTCTCGGCGGATTTCATCGACAGCTATATCGAGCTTAAATACGAGGAGATCTACAAGCTCGAGCACGCGCCGCATCCGATCGAGTTCGAAATGTATTACAGCGTCTGAAGTCTCCTTCCCCATCCGTTATCTTGAATTAGCCCCGGCGGAACACCCGCCGGGGTTTCTGCTTGTAATGGGGTTGTGAGCGGCAGCGATCAATCGCTTGCGGGATCCTGAGCTATTGAAGGATGTGGGGCCAGTTGTGCGACAGGGTCTGTGGATCGACACCGTTGGTCATGCCGTATAGTGGCTTTTCGATGTCGAGCATTTGGCCCCCGTCGCGCGTCAGCGGCCGGAACAAATAGCCCGCAGCGTCCTTGCTCGGTTTGCCGAAAAAGAGATCGAGCGGGATCGAGACGAAGAACCCCTTATCGAAGCTGCCTTCGCCGAATTGCGCGGCGCTGACATTTGTGAAGGTGGCGAAGGCGCCGAGCCGGATGCCGTTGTCGAAGCGGCGGGAAATCTCGATCGTGGCGCCGCGATCGCCGGCCAGGTATTGGCCGACATAGAGGTGGGCGAGCAGGTTGTAGTAGGGGAGCTGATAATAAAGGCTGAGATGACCGGTCGTGACGTTGTATTTCCGCACCCCGAACAGGTCATTGTAGTTCCGTTGCCAGACATGATTGAGGTCGAGGCCGACGGCCCACCGCTCGTCGTAAGGGCGATAGAGCACCTCGCCATCGACGCCGGCGAACATCTCCTCGAGATAGCCGGCCGAGACCCGGCCATAGAGGCTTGGCGCAATGTTGAAGAGATAATTGGCTTGTAGCCGATATATGCCGTTCGCACCTTGCTTCAAATACTTGGCGATGTCGCTGCGCACATGCGGCAGGAGGCTGTTGGATTGAAGCGTCAGCTTGTTGAAGTCGTTATAGAGGTTGATCCCGACATCGGCATCGACGGAAAGGCCCGGCAACAGATGCACGCTGCCGGCGAGGTTGGCATAGATCTGATAGAGGAAGAAGCTGTTGGGGCCGTCGAGTTGTTGCCGCGTTCGTGGGCCGAGCGACCAGGTGAAGCGCGGATAGGCGCCGTCGTTGCTGACGCCTTTGGGTCGGAACGGATCGGTGTCCGAGAAGCGGGCATTCGCCCAGATCTGCGCGGGCGAGCCAAGACGGATAATGCCGTTCTCGAGATCGCGGCGCATCAGCGTTACCGACAGAACCGTCAGGTTCTCCCGCTTCAGATCGAGCGTGATCGCCTCGACGTTCGGCGGCAGATAGCGCATCACGATTCGCGCCGCGCGACCGAGGGCGATCGGTACATCGAGATAGGTATTCTGCGAGAATACGAGCCAGGCGTGGTCGCCACGAATCGTAAAGGCGTGTCCGACGAAGTTCATCGCGGCGAGGTCACGAAAGATTTTGGCGGCGATTGCCCGGACGTTTGGCCGGGCGAGACGCGGCGGTTGCAATTCCGACATCAGTTGTAGACGCGGCAACGGCTTTTGAATGTCTGTCGGCCTCGGCGCCGGCGGCGGATCGGTACGATATCGGGAGACGGTCACGACCGTCCGGGTCACATCGGGAATCTCCGCCCTAACGAGCCGCGCCAGACGCTTTCTGGCTGCGGGCTTGACGCCGCGCCGCGCCGATACCCGAATGACGGCCGTACCACCGCGAAGCGACACGTCGTCGATGTCATAACCCAGTCGGTTTGCGGCATGGTAAAGCCGGTCGACCCGTGACGCGGAATGCCGGGTCATTTGGTGCGGCCCTGCGTCCGCTGCTGGCGCGAAAGCGTCGGGATCGAGCCACACGACTTGCGGAATTCGGCTCTGATCCAGCGGGCGGCCTTGATGATAATAGACGTCCGTTGCGCGCCCGACGGGAAGCGCGAAGGCGGTGGACACGCTGCGCGTCGCCGCGACCAAGGGAACCTGCGACTGATCGAGCGGCACGCCGGCCGCGGGTTTTGGCAATGGTCGCACCTTGGTTGCCGGGGGCGGTTTGGCGAGGCTGAACAGCGGGCCGGACTTGAAATTGCCATGCACCGTGAAACGCAACATGGCCGTCGTGCCGCGCTCGAACCCGGCCGAAACATCAAGAAAGTTGAATAGCTTGTAGTCGAGACCGACATTGATGGGCGCGCGCACAACGAGGCTGTTGCCGAGCGGCTCCTGCTGATAGCTGTCGGGGTCGAGTTCGACCTTCAACGTCAATCCCTTGAGCGGCGTGTGATATTCGAAACCACCGAACAGGCCGACCGATCGACCGCGAAAATAATCGAAGGTGAAGGAACCCGTTGTGGCCGGTGTCGGCCGGGTCCGAAAATAGCTTGAAATCAAGCCCAACGGATTTGGCAGCAGATCTTGCGTCCCCATCAGGCCCCAACCCATGCCCCAGGTAAAATCCCAATTGTAATATCGCCGGCTGAAGACGAGATACTCGCTGCCGAAGAGACCGGTGCCGGCTATATCGCGAATCCCGATCGCCACGGCGGGAAAGTCTTCGCTTTCCTTGAAGAGCCGCACCTTGATGCCGAATGATTTGTCTTTGTAGGATTGTTTACCGCTGAAGCTTAAGGGGCCGTAGAGGCGATTTTGGATCGACGTATAGCGAAAGGTGGTTTCGAGCCAGGGCAGCGGTGTCGCTTGGAGTTCATAGCGCTGATAGGGATACACGTCGGAAAATTCGAGATTGAAGTCGCCGTCGGTTCCGGTCCGCGCACTCGGGTCCTGTAACAGGCCGTATTCGCCCCAATCATCCATCGAGGGCTGGAGATAGGTCGGCATGTCACTTGCCGACCCCGCGACGGCGTAAGGCGCGAGGGTGAGCTCAACAATCGCTACGGCAAGGGCAAGGCGGCGTAGTCGTGCCGTTATCAAGCCCTGTGCCATAGCAAAACATTCAGCGTGACGACGTGATCAGCCGGGTCAGTGATAAGTGCTGACCACGGCGAGCGACGCTGCCGAGATCGCCAGGTTGCTCAAGATCCCTGTCGAGTCCTTCAGGAACTGGTCGAGGTCGAAGGGATGCAGGTCGCGCGGCACCACAATGGTGCTGCCGGGTGGCACGAGAGTGGCGCGGAAGTTCCAGAATGAATTCCGCACCGGTTCGGCTTCGCCGTTCGGCAGCACGACGAACACGGCGTCGTCATCGGCATTTTGCGTGTAGCCACCAGCCTCGCGGATGTAGTTACCCGGCGTCGCGCCGGGCTTGAATTGAAGGCTCGTCGGATTGAGGACTTCGCCCGATACGGTCACATAATTGGGCCGCTTCGGTATAAAGATGCTATCTCCGGGCTGAAGCACGGTGTCGAGTTGCGGCGAAACCTGAAGCACGGTCGGATCGGCCTGCACCACGACCCGGCCGGCGGCCGGCGTGTTCTTGATGTCACGGATCAAGCTTTCCGTCGCGGTGACGAAAGATGGACCGTGTTGATTATTGCTGCTGCCTGTCACCGCGGCGGAGAGCGCCGATTCGAGATCGTGCGCCGCCCGATCATACGCTTTCTGTTCGGCTTTCCGAACGCTCGTTCGCTCGAATACCGCGCCATAGGGATAGGCTTCCGACGTCAGCCCGCCGGCGCGCTGAATGAGTTCCGATAGCCGTTCGCCGCGACGAATATCGTAAAGGCCGGGCCGGCGGAATTCGCCGGAAACCTTGACCGGTCCGTTATCGAGATCGCTATAGACCGCATTGAACCGAATGATGTCGCCGGGGCTGAGCGCCACACGATTGAGATCCGAAGGTCTTAGCTGGACGAGCTGGCGAACGGTTTGGGAACTTCCCTCAATATTGTTGACCGCGGTATGGGTGACTTCAACCCGCTTCAAATCGACGTCGCGGCCAAGGCCGCCGGCTTCGGAAACGGCCTCCGCGAGCGGCGTGCCCGTGGCCACGGGATAAAGTCCCGGAAGCTGAACATCGCCCTGGATCGAGACCGCATGTTCGACGACAAAAGGCAAGAGGTTAGGATATCTATCGTAGATGCTGGGGCAGATATAGTTATTTGGCAGCGACGAATAGTTGACTGTAATCGAGGCCACATTCGCCAGCTTGGCGTTGGAAAACCGGCCCGGCCTCGCGTCGGCGACGATGTCGGCCAGGACGTGCAGGCCGCGGCAGACGGGACCGCGTTGTTGGGGGGGCCGGCCAGCCCCTGTCGCGTTGGCGGGGGTACCCGCGTTAGAGAAGTTCTGGTATTGGGACTGGGACGGCTGGTGTTGGGGAGTGCCTATGATTGGGAACCTTGGTAGTCGGACACCCTCATATTGCGAGCCCTGGTTCTCATCGTTCTGATTTGAAGATCCCTGGTAGGAGGACCCGGTCTGACCCGACGGACTGGTAGCGTTGCTCTGATAGCCGCCGGCCGTTGCGCCGGGGACACGTTCCGTTGCGCGTTGGAGCAAGCTCGGCGGCGGCTTGTGGTCCAGTACCGCCTGCACGTCGGCGGAATCGATATAGTTGATATCCGCTTGGCTCAGGACGATGACGGTGTCGCCGTCTTTGAGCCGTGTGTTCGTTCGGCCCTGAAGAATGCTGACCAGATTGAGGGGAATGAATTCCGAGGCCAGCGTCGTCGGGTTCGTGGTCTTAAGGACGCCGAACGGAAGATAGGGATCCGGCAGGAAACCGGTCCGGAGCAGCCGCCGCACGGTGGGCGCCACGGCCAGCGATCGAATCCCCGGTGCGGTGACATGGCCGTCGAGATAGACGGACCCCACCGTCGAGGTGTCGCGTGGCAACGCCAGCAAAATGTCGCCGGCCCGCATCGTCACCCTGCGCAACGATAACGATTCCGAAGTTCTGTCCTGACCGGAGGGGGATGGCGTCAGTTTGACATAACGATAGCCGTTCGGCTTCAGCGTGTTTCCCGCCAGCTTGAGCGCGGTATTGCCGGAAATATGATCGCCGGGCAAGATCTCGTAGATTCCCGGGCGTTCGACATCGCCGGCCACGGCGATCGTCGGGCCGATGGTTGGCACCACGATACGCGCGCCGTCGGAAATCGACAGATCAGGCTCGCCGGTTGAACGGTTTAGCAGACTGTAGATGTCGAGAACTCGCGATTTGCCGTCGTCGATGATTTCGATGTCGCGCAACGATCCGGTCTTCTTGATGCCTCGCGCCATGGCGAGAAAATCGAGCACGGTGGCGAAGCCGCCGAGCCGATAGATACCCGGCGCCTCTACCTCGCCGAGAACCGCCACCGAGATCTGGCGAACCGCGCCGACCGACACATAGACCTGCGTATTGACATAGGTTGCCGCCGTTTGGTTCTCAAGATCGCGCCGGAAGTCGCCGAAGGCGCGCCCGGCGGCGGGGATCGGCGGCAGTTCGGGAATGACCACCCGCCCTTCGCGGTCGACCCTGGCGCGGACCGTGCGCGAGATCTGCCCGCGAAAGGTGATAATCAGCTGGTCGCCAATACTGAGCCGATAGTTTTCCGCGACGGCTCCAGTCAGCAATTGGCCGTTCGATGGTTGAATACTGCGAAACAGATCATAACCATACTGGCGAAGGGCGCGGACATTTGCCCGCTTCGCATAGTCCCGTTCGAGTTGGGAGAGCGGCAGGGGCGGCAGCGGGTGAGCGCGCGATTGGACCGGGCCGACGTTCTCAACCTGGCGGAGCCGGTCAAGCGGCGACAGCTCTGTCTGATTGCTTGGCGCGCGCTGGTTCAGTTCCTGAATTAGACCGGACGGCAGGCTCTGCGGCGTCCCATGGAACCCCTCAAAATTCTGAGCGGCCGCGGAGAACGAAAAGAAGATGAGCGCCGCGAGACCGACAAATATGGCTTGAAAGAAAGGTCTCGACACTATCATCATTAGACCCCCGCAGGAAAAGAGGGCCCATTATGGGAGCGAACTTTTCAATGTCCACCGCTTTTTCTATGACAAGACGTTCATTGCTGGTAGGAGGTCTCGCAGGTCTCTGCGCCGCCTGCGGCAACTCGCCGCTGGCAACGCTTCCGACGATCGTACGTGACCTGGTCGGCAAGGGCGCCAACGTCCCGCTGACCCGCGCACAGATCGATAAGATCCGCTATGCCACCATTGCCGCCCGGATCGGTGACAGCAATCAGGCCCTCCTCCTTCTGCGGCGCTATGCCGGTGCAAACCTGGTCTGGGCTTCCGGCAATGGCAAGGTGATCGTGACGCGCCACGGCAGAATCGTGCAAACCTACGGCTTTGTGCAGGACCTCAAGGCAACCATTTCCTATGATGCCGATCCTGTGGCCGATTTTTCGAATTATGCCTCCGGTCAGATTTACCGGCGCTCAGTCGATATTGAGCCCGACAATCATTACGGGGTTCTCGTGACCTCGCAATTTGCCCGGATCGGCCCGACCGTGATCACGATTCTTGGTATGGCCCACCGCACGATCCTGTGGCGCGAGAAGGGGGCGGCGCCGCTGTTGGATTGGCGCTTCACCAACTCATTTTGGGTAGATGAAAGGACCGGGTATGTCTGGAAGTCCGTTCAACAGCCGGTCCCAAACATCTCGCATTTCGAGATCGAGACCTTCCGACCGGCGCGGCACCCCTGAACCGCAGGACACCAAACGCCAAGAGCTGGACCGAAGGGTCCAGCTCTTGGACATTCCCATGTCCGAACTTGGGTTAGGGGGTCGTGCTGGTGGAGGTCGAAGTGGAAGTGGCTGTGTTGCCGCTGCTGCCACCGGTGCCGAGCAATACTGCACCGACCACCGCCCCGACAAGCAGTCCGCCGGCCGCGTATTCGCCGGTTGTCAGGCCACCACCAGGCGGATCGCAGTTCGCGGTGCAAGTTCCGTTCCCGTTGCTGTCGCCGCTGGCGGCATAGCTGAGCGCAGGCGCCATCGCCATCGCCAAGGCCGCGGCTACTGACAATCCAAATAATGCCTTACGCATGCTCAGCTCCCTCTCATCAATCTGGGCTGTAACTCAGTTAACGACTATAGGGCTTTGCCGCGAGATTGGCAAGATACCCGCAACCGGAAAAGTGGCCGGCCATGTGACCGGTGCCGGTTACTATCCATGGGACAAAAAGCGATAGAGGGCCATGGCTCGGTTGACATAGGATTGGCTGCGAATGAAGAGGGAGAACAGAGGAAAATCCGCACCCGCCAGGGACAGGGCATAGAAGCCCCAATCGCGGCCGGCGCGCTGTAGGAAATAGACCATTCGGATGTCCCCGGGGCCGAGCAACGGGATGCCGAACCAATTCACGCTACTGACATTGTCGATCGAAATCACGACATTGGTGGGGCCGATGCGACGAAAGCGCAGGCGATACACGACATCGGAGCCCGACCGGTTGTCCGTCTCGGCGAAATAGAGGCTCGTGCCGCGCTCGATTTCGGCGGCCGTAAAATTGGGTCGCCGGTGCTTGCCGTCCGGGCCCGTCACGGCTGCGGCGTGCTCGAACAACCGCTCATATTTGCCATCCGTGATCGACCAGTACCTGATCCCGGTCATTGCCGAGATCTCGCCTAGCCGCGCCAGGATCGCCTGAAGCGTCGGTACCTCGAGCCGGCTGGCGAGGGCCACGGCCACCGTGGCGCCGGCGAGGCGGAGACCCGCGCAGCGCGGCATTCGCACATGCTGAAACGCGCCGCCGCGCCACACGGCCACGACGGGCGGCGCGCCTGCGGCAGGATAGGCCGGCGCGGGGTTGCCGGCACAAGGCGGCACCGGGCCGGTCGCGGCCAGGGCCGCCGCCGGTGTCAGCGTCGCGAACAGGATCGTGCCGGCAATGCGCCAGGCTCGAAGCCGCGGCCGAAGCAGAGATCGCATGGTCGACTTGTTAATCCTGGGGATTGTCGCTAGACATTGGCTCGGCGCCACTTTTTGATTGAATAATGGAAGCGGACAAGGTCATCTCCGCCGACACTGTTGCGCGGGAGGCGGTGGATGCGGTGGCTGATGGTGGTGGGAACGATCGCGGCGGGTGTTGCGTGCGCGACGACGGCTTCCGCCTTCGGTGATTCGACCGGCAAGCCGCTCTATGAGTTCGGAATTTTCGGTGGCACGCTTTACGCGCCCGACTATCCAGCCTCGAACCAGAGCCATATCCATTTCCTACCATTGCCCTATATCATCTATCGCGGTCGTCATTTTCAAGTTGATGAAAAGAGCGTTCGCGGGATTCTCCTCGACAATCCCCGTTTCAGCCTTGATCTCAGCGCATCCGCCTCGTTCGAGACCGGCACCAACGATCGGGCTCGGCAAGGCATGCCCAGTCTCGACTATCTCGGCGAGGCCGGGCCGCGGCTCAGGATCCTTTTGGCCCATGATGCCCAGCATGCCCTCGTCGATTTTGAGCTGCCGTTGCGCGTCGTGCTCTCGACCAATCTCCGCAGCCGGCTCGACTATCGCGGTTTGATTACGGCGCCGGAGCTGGCCTATACCAACGGCGACTTTCTCAATACTGACGGCACGCTGAAGCTCGGCCTGTCCAGCACCTTCGCCACACGCGAGCTGATGGGCTATTTTTACGACGTGGCGCCCCCCTATGTCGTCCCCGGACGTCCTCAATACAAGGCGGAAGCCGGCTATCTCGGCTCGGGTCTCGACATCTCTTACCGCATCCCGGTCACTCAGCGCCTCACCCTCTTCTCACTCGCCGATGCCTCCTATTACGGCGGTGCGACCAACGCGTCGAGCCCATTGTTCAAGAGCGATTTTGGTCTCAGCCTCGGCTTCGGCGCGACCTTTTCGTTTTATGCCAGCGACGAGCGGGCCGCGCCGCTGCCGGAAGTGCCGGTGACCCAGGTGCCGCCGACGGCGTACGGGTCGCCCTCAACGCCCGATCTGCGTCTCGGCTCGCTGGCAGGCGAGTCGGCAGAGGCGGGACCGCATGTCGCACGGCCGGCACCGCGCCAGATCGCTGTCGCCGAACCGCCGCCCGCGCGCTCCATGCCTCACCCTCGAATCGCGCCGGCTTCCGTGTTGTGGCCGACGATGACGCCGCCACCGTCCGCCGTCGCCTCTGGGCCCGTCGCCGTTATGCCCGCGACCCATGTCGGGAAGCCGCGAGCGCTGGTGGAACCGGTGTCAAATCCGATCGTGTCGCCGGAACCTCGGGTACGCCCGGCGGTGCGATCGGCACCGCCTCCGGCTGCAACGGTGCGGCGCATTCCGCTTCTGGTGCCAGGCGATGCCACCAATACGGCGAGCAGCGACGGGGCCGGCATCGAATAGCGACCGGGCGGCGCCGGCACGGGCGTCACGCATCAGCGCGATGCCGTTGCCTCTCGGTTCTTGCTCTTGGTAAGCGTGAGATAGGTATCGAGCAGCCGCTTCTGATAGGCGTGCTTGATGGCGGGCGTCGCGCTGTTGTAGCGCCCCATGCCGTCCCAGACATTGCCATCGGCGCGTTGGATCTTGAGACGCAGGATATAGGCGGCCGCGTTGACGTTGAAACAGCCATTGTCGCGAATGGCATAGAATATCTCTGGGATGGGCCGCTTCAGCAATTGCGCGAAATAGGGCGTCCATATCTCGGCGTTGATCTGGGCGGGGCCACAATCGTGGACGCCGGTCTTTTGCGTCGTACATACCCCGATACGGCCGCCCTCTGTCCTCATGACCAGTTTGAGTGCCGGTTCGGAAACCTGAAAGGTCGCGGCAGCGGCGGCGATACAGGCGGCCGTCACTCCGGCGATCATTTCGTTGCTCGCCTCGGAAACACTCCGGCGGCAGCGCGGATCAAAAGGCCCCCGACGGCAGTAGCAGGACGCGAATGGTCGCCATCAGGATTTTTATATCCAAGCCGAAACTCGCACGCTTGATGTAAAGGCTGTCGTACAGCGCACGATCCGAGAAACGCGTCTCACTTCGGCCACGAACTTGCCAAAGGCCGGTAATCCCTGGTTTGACGCGCTTATAGTTGCTAGCGACCGCGCCATACTGCGGAAGCTCCGATGCGAGGAGCGGCCGGGGACCCACCATCGACATCTCGCCGCGAAGCACATTCCACAATTGCGGCACCTCGTCGAGGCTGTGACGCCGCAAGAACCGCCCAATGGATGTGACGCGGGGATCGTTGCGCAATTTAAAATTATTCGCGAGATATTTTTGCCATAGCTCAGTCTCGCATTGACGCCATTGTTCGAGCTCTTGTTCGGCGTTCACTTTCATCGTACGAAACTTGAGTACGACAAATTCGCGACCGCCGCAGCCGACGCGTCGCTGGCGAAACAGAACTGGGCCGCCATCCTCGCAAAGAATCAATATAATGTTTACCAAGCAAAGCGGACTAAAGACGATCAGCAGAAACAGAGAAACGACGAAATCAAGCCACCGCTTCAATTTTGATGACGAGTACACCAATCCCAAGTAATTGACGTCGGCACGAAACCCACCTCGATAAGTATATTCCCGATCGCCAAGAACAGCGACGGCTTCCTCGTCGGGATGACTCGGTTGTGGTGCCGTTCCGACTGGTGGTGTCAACGCGGTAGCCCCCCTTTCGTTCGAACCTTACCCGCTGGCTGAGGCGCCGTCTATAACATGCGCGATTGGCATCGCCAAGAGGGCGGAAAGCCGGTATCCCCAGATTTTACAATCGCATCCACTGGGGCAGCGCGGTCGCAAACAACGTATGAGATCGCCGATCGTTTCCAATGATTCTGCGAATTTCTTGATGCCTCGGGATGGATGCTCCGGTCCCTCGAACAAATCGCGACCAAGGACATGACGGAACAGCGCCGGCAGCGACATTTTCGCGCAGTCAGACCGCTGATCGCGGCTAGAGGGTGTCTTAGCTCAGAGGATGAACCTGGACAAATCGGCGCTTTTCGCGAGTTCCCCAACGCGGCTGCGCACCATCTCGGCATCGACCGTGACCGCCGTGCCCGGCTGGTCGGAGGCGGTAAAGCTGACCTCTTCCAGGAGCCGTTCCATCACCGTATGAAGCCGTCGCGCACCGATATTCTCAACCGAGGAATTGATCTCCTCCGCAAGGCCGGCAATCTCGTCGATCGCCTCGTCGGTGAAATCGAGGGTGACGCCTTCGGTCGTCATCAGGGCTTTGTATTGCTTGATGAGGCTGGCCTCCGGCTCGGTCAGGATGCGCCTCAGATCGTTGCGCGACAGGGGCTTCAGCTCAACCCGGATCGGCAGGCGCCCTTGCAATTCCGGCAACAGGTCCGATGGCTTGGCCATCTGGAACGCGCCAGAGGCGATGAAGAGGACATGGTCCGATTTGACCGAGCCGTGCTTGGTCGCGACCGTGGTGCCTTCGATCAAGGGAAGCAGGTCGCGCTGCACGCCTTCGCGGCTGACATCCCCGACGAGGCGTCCGCCATCGGTGCGGGTCGCGATCTTGTCGAGTTCGTCGATGAAGACAATGCCGTTCTGTTCGACAGAATCGATCGCCTCGCGCTGAACATTTTCCTGATCGAGCAGCTTGTCGCTTTCCTCCTCGATCAGCACGTCGTGACTTTCATGCACGGTCATCTTGCGTGACTTGGTGCGGCCGCCGAATGCCTTGCCCATGATGTCGCCGAGATTGATCATGCCCATCTGGGCGCCCGGCATGCCGGGAATGTCGAAGGTCGGCATGCCGCCCCCGCCGGTATCGGCGACCTGGATCTCGATCTCGCGATCGTCGAGCTCTCCGTCGCGTAGCATCTTCCTAAACTTGGCGCGGGTTTCGGGCGCCGCGTTCTGGCCGACCAGGGCATCGAGCACGCGCTCCTCGGCGGCGAGCTCGGCCTTCGCCTCGACCTCTTTTTTAAGGCGCGCGCGCGCCATATGGATCGCGATCTCGACGAGGTCGCGCATGATCTGCTCGACATCGCGGCCGACATAGCCGACTTCGGTGAATTTGGTCGCCTCCACTTTAAGGAACGGCGCCTGCGCCAGCTTCGCGAGCCGGCGCGCGATCTCGGTCTTGCCGATGCCGGTCGGGCCGATCATCAGGATGTTCTTCGGTAGCACCTCGTCGCGCAGCTCCATCGGCAATTGCTGGCGTCGCCAACGGTTCCTGAGCGCCACCGCGACCGCGCGCTTGGCATCGCTCTGGCCGACGATATGGCGGTCGAGCTCGGAAACGATCTCCCGGGGGCTGAAATTGACGTTGGCGTCGGTCATAGTGTCTCGATCGTGATCTTGTCGTTGGTGTAGATGCAGATTTCGGCCGCGATCGCCATCGCTTTCCGCGCGATCGCTTCGGCATCGAGGCCGGGAATATCGATCAGCGCGCGCGCCGCGGCGAGCGCGTAATTGCCACCCGCGCCGATGCCGATGAGGCCGCCCTCCGGCTCCAGCACGTCGCCCGTCCCGGTCAGCACCAGCGACACGTTCCGATCCGCCACCGCCATCATCGCTTCTAACCGGCGCAGATATCGGTCGGTGCGCCAGTCCTTGGCCAATTCCACGGCGGCGCGGGCGAGTTGCTCCGGATATTGTTCGAGCTTTGCCTCAAGCCGCTCGAAGAGGGTCAGCGCGTCGGCGGTCGCGCCGGCAAAGCCGCCGATGACGCTGCCATTGCCGAGGCGGCGCACCTTCTTCGCGTTGTTTTTGATGACGGTCTGGCCCATCGTGACCTGGCCGTCGCCGATCATCACCACTTTGCCGTCCTTGCGAACCGACAGGATGGTGGTGCCGTGCCAATTGGTGGGATCGTAGGGGCGTGAATCTTGCATCGCGGTCTTTCGGGGGGGCGTCAGGGTAGATGATTTGGGGGCGCGCCGTCCCGCAATCAAGAACGGCTCGCAACATCACCTTTCCCGCCGCGACCGCATCAGCTGGTCGGCATGCTGCACACCCCCCGAATGCTGCCCTATTTTGTCGTCACGTCTGCGAGCGACAGGACCGCGTTCCGGTGCTGGATCGGCGTGAATCCAAACTTGGATTCCATGGCATATTCCGAGATGGAATCCCAAAGCGGAATGTCGAGCGCCTCGTCATGCACGATGCGCATCACCTGGCGCACCAGCGCCGCCCGCTTCTCGGGATCGAACGTGCCCAGCATCTTATGGATGGTGGCATCGAGCTTTGCGTTCTTGTAGGGATTGACCGGATTCGGCAGGTACATGAGGCCGACCGATTCGGTCGGGTCCATGCCGGTATTGGTGATCGGCATCGCCATCACGCCGGCATAGACCTGGTTCGGGTCGTGGGCGCCTTGGCGCAGCATCGCCATCACCTTGATCGGGTCGAGCCCTTCGACATGGGTGGTGATGCCGACTTGCTTCAGATAGAGCGCCACCGCTTCGGCGGTTTGGGCGATGCCATAAAAGGTGCCGGCCCAGTAATAGATCGGCATCGAAAAGCCGTGGGGATAGCCGGCTTCGGCCAGGAGCTTTTTCGCCAGCGCCGGGTCATAGCTGTAGTTCTTCAAAGTCGGGTCATAGCCGAATTCGCCCTTGGCGAGTTCGGGATAGCGCTTTGGAATGCCAAGCAGCAGGCCCTTCACGATGGCGTTGCCGTCGATCGCATGGGCAATGGCGAGGCGTACCTTGCGCTTGAACCACGGCGATTTCGGATTGGTGAGGTGGAACTGCACGGCGCAGGTCGGCCAGGATTCGGCGCCGACCACGCGATAGCCATCCTTCTTGAGGCTTGGGATCGAAGGATAGGGCGTGTCCATGATCATATCGACCTCGCCGGCGCGCAGTTTCGCGACCCGCGTCTGACCGTCCTTGACGAAGAAGATGCGCGCCGAACGGACCTCCGGCTGTTTGCCGTAATAATCCTTGGAGGCGACGAGATCGATATATTGCGCGGGCTTGTAATCGACGAATTTGTAGGGGCCGATGCTGTTCGGGTGGGTCTCGGCATAATGCGCGCCGACGCGCTGGAAATAGGCCTTGGACACCAAAAACACGAGGCCCGAATTGAAGAAACCGAAATAGGGATGCTTGAAGGTGAAGCGCACGGTGTAACGGTTCAATGCCGTGACGCTCTCTACCAATGCCGCGTCGCGATGGTACATCGGCGAATGCTTGGCGATGCGGTCGAAGCTGAACACGACATCGGCGGCGGTGAGCGGATCGCCTGACTGGAACTTCACGCCCTGATGGATGTGAAAGGTGATGGTGTGCCAATGCGGCGAAATCTTCCAGGATGCGACGGTCTCGATCGGCTTGTTGTTCTTATCGACGCCCCAGAGTTGCTGATAGATGTTGAGGAGGGCGACGAAGCTGCCGCCCGGGTCCCGGGTCGCCGTCATGTCGAGCGTATCGGGCTCCGACGGCGTCGCCGCCGTGAAATGCGCGATCTCGGCGGCACCCGCGTAATGGCCGGGTGCGATGAAGGCGGCGAGCGCCGCGGTGGCAATCAGCAGATTGCGAATCTTGAACATGCTACCCTCCCTTGCGTTCAGCCGGTCGAGGCTCGGGGCGTCAGACGCTCAACCCATAAAGCCGCGCGGCATTGTCGTGCGTGATTTTCTTTCTCAGTTCGGGCGAAAAATCACCCATCTGCCGCTCGATCGCGCCTTTTGAATCCGGCCAGACGCTGTCCGGGTGCGGATAGTCGGAGCCCCACATGAGGTTGTCCTCGCCATAGAATTTCACCAGCGCCATGGCGGCGTGATCCTCCTGGAAGGTCGGATAGATTTGGCGGCGGAACACGTCGGAGGGCTTGTCCTTCAACGGGATGCCGCCCTTGTCGGCCCAGAAATCCTTGGCCTCCCAGAGCCGCCAATGGCGATAATCCAGTTCCTCGACCACCCAGGGCAGCCAGCCGGTGCCGCATTCGGCCAGGACGATTCGAACCTTCGGGTGCCGCTCCAGAATTCCCCAGGCGAAGAGATCGACGAACGGGTCGAGGAAGGCGCCGACGAAATTCTTGGTGATGGAGAAGGTGCCGGCATAGGTGCCCTGGGCCGGGTCAGGGCGCGGCGGCTTGCCGGCGAACGCGGCGACATGGAAGGACAAGATCATCCCGGTCTCTTCGAGCGCATTCCAGAACTGCTCCCAGGCCGGATCGGATATCCGCGGATCGGCGCCGTTGAGCTGAAGGTTCGCCTGTTTGAAACGGCCTTCCGCTGCGAGGCGGCGCAATTCGGCCGTGGCCGATTCCGGGCCCCAGGGCAGCATCGGCACGCCCATGAACCGCTCCGGCGCCGGCGAGTCCGCGATGAACTCGGCGAGCCAGTCATTGTAGGCGCTGTGACAGGCATCGCGAAACTCGGCATCATCGGCGAGGATCGAGGTGATCGGGCCGAACAGGCTTTGGACATAGACGCCGTCGCGGTCCATATCCTCAAGCCGCAGCTTGAGATTCCCGGGGCGCATCTCGCTCGCATCCCAATGGCCGCCGCGATTGAGCGCGGTAAGATAAGGCGGCGGCGCGTTTGACGTCACCTTGATGCCGGCCCAGTTGCCGAGCGAGCCGCCCCACATCTTGCCGTCGCTGATCCAGACGCTGCGGCCGTCACGTTCCTCGACATGGGGCGCACGGCTGGCGAATTTCGTCGGCAGCCGCTTGGTCCAGACATCGCGCGGTAGATAGCCGAGATCGAGATGATCGTCGCAGGAGATGAGCTTGTAGCTTGCCGCCTCGGTCATTGGTTCGTCTCCTCGCTCGGTAGGGCCTCACGTCTCGGGTTTCGGAACGAGACATCGGCGCATTTTCACCGTCGGGCATGATTCCGAAACGCTTGTTGAGTTGTCAACTCAAATCTGTTACGCCGCACCGAGGAGGCGCATGGTGAAGCGTGCTGTCTCGGCCGCGGAGGCAACAGCGGCGGTATCTCGGGACCCGCACGATCGGGCGACCCCCGTAACGGTGCGTTCGGCGTGCCCTTGGCAAGGGCTCGGCCCGTTGGGCGATGGCCTTGACGTCGTCGAATTTCCGACGTTTCTCCTTGAACGGGCCGCGAGCCTCGCGCGGAAGAAACTGACCCGGAGCTATCTGGACCGCTGGCGGCTCGGCCTGCCGGAATGGCGGCTGCTCAACGTCGTCGCGCGGCTACCGGTAACCAGCTTTGCCGAGATCGCGCGGGTCTCGACCATGGACAAGGCACAGATCAGCCTGACCTTGCGGACCTTGGCGGCGCGTGGCTGGGTTGCCGTCGGGGAGTCTGGCGCGGTGCGGTCGGTGGGCGCGCGGCGGCCGGCGCGGGCGATCACCCTCACCGCTCAGGGCCGGGCGATGATCCGCAAGGTGCTGCCCGATGCACGGCGCGCCCAGATGCGCGTCCTCGACGCGCTTGATGACGACGAACGCGATCAACTCTATCGACTGCTGCGCAAGGCGGTCGTAATCCTCGACTCTCTCGAAGACGAGGGCGCTCGGCCCGCCCCGCGGCGACGGCGGAACTAGCGGTGGCCGGATATGATCGGGCGTGACAAGGCGTGTCGCGCCTGTCAGCATTGTCGGCATGACCCCGCACGAAACCCGCGCCCGTCTGCGCCAGGTGATCCGCGAGAAATCGCTGATGTCTGGCGGCGAATTCAGGCTCGCTTCGGGCGCGCAGAGCCAGTTCTATTTCGATATGAAGAAGACGCTGTTCGATCCCGAAGGCGTCTCGCTCGTCGCCGATTTGCTGTTCGATGCGATCCGGCATGACGAGGTCGATCAGGTCGGCGGGCTCGAGATCGGCGCCGTGCCGATCGCCACCGCGGTCGCGCTGCGAAGCTGGCCCGATCGCCCGATCCGCGCCTTCTTCGTGCGCAAGGAGGCAAAGGGCCACGGCACCAACCGCCTCATCGACGGCCAATATCAGGATGGCGGCAAGACCATCCTCTTCGAGGATGTGACGACGACCGGCGGCTCCGTCATGAAGGCGGTGGCGGCAGTGCGGGAGCGCGGCGGCAAGGTCGCGAAGATCGTCACCATTGTCGATCGCCTCGAAGGCGCGCGCGATAATCTTGCCCAAGAAGGCATCGAACTCGTCGCCCTCTTCACCAAGGGCGATTTCGCCGGTTGAGCCGCGGGGGCAGGATCAACTCTCGGCGTCGTGCTCATGTGCGACACGTTCGAGATTTGCCAAGAGCGGTTTGATATCGGCCGCGACGGTCGTGAACAAGATGGTGTCGTCAATTCCGAAATAGCCGTGAGCAACGCGGTTGCGAATAGCCGTCATCAGCGGCCACGGAATATCGGGATTGGCGCTTCTGATCTCGTCCGGGAGTTGCCGGGCGGCCTCGCCCATCATTTCGAACCCCCGCATAACCGCAAAGCGCGTCTTCTCATCCGCAAGGTAGGTTTCGAGAGACATACCTTCGGTAAATCGGATCACGGCCCGGCACGCCTCAACAATATCTCGGAGAAATTCGCGGTAATCGCGACCGGCAGTCACACGGGCACCAGGTCGAGCATGACATGGCGGCGGGTGAAGGGTTTTAGGGCAGGGCGCGAGACCAGATCGACCTTTCGGCGGGCAATACTGGCAAGTTCCCCCTCGAGCGCGAGGAAGAGCGAGAGGCTGACCGGCCGCTCGAATTCGACCAGCAGATCAAGATCGCTGCCGGCGTTCGCCTCGTTCCGGGCGATGGAGCCGAACAGGCCCAGCGATGCAATTGGATACCGCCGTTTTAGATCGGGCAGCGCGGCTCTCAGCCGTGCCAATATCTCGTCGCGTTCGCTCATTCGTTACCATTATCACGTTCACCTGGCGTCGTGGAAGATGACGCCCAGCGTCATGCGATGGCCCTCGCGGATGCGGCTGACGCCATGGCGCATGACGACGCGATAGGACCCGCGCGTGCCGCGCACCGGTCGCTCCCGCACCGCGAAGAACACGGCATCGCCCTGGTCCAGCGGCACCACTTCGGCGCGCGACTGCATCCGCGGCCGCTGCTCCACCAGCACGAATTCGCCACCGGTGAAATCGCGCCCCCGCGCCGACAACAGGATGGTTGCCTGGATCGGGAACATTTCGTCGCCGTAAAGGTCTTGATGGAGGCAGTTGTAATCGCCCGCGCCATAACGGAGCAGCAGCGGCGTCGGTCGCGTCTGACCGGCGGCGTGGCACTCGTTGAGATAGGCGGCGTGCGTTGCAGGAAACCGCCGCTCGCGCCCGAGCGCCGTCTGCCAGCGATTGGCGATCGCGGCGAGCGGCGGATAGAGCGCGGTGCGCAGATGTGCCACGTGCTCCGGCAGCGGATCGGCGAAATACTTGTATTCGCCGCGCCCGAAATTGTGGCGTGCCATGACGACGCGGCTTCGGAACCGGGTCTCGTCATGATAAAGCGCGACCAGCCGTTCGCATTCGGCTGGCGACAGCAATCCCGGCGCGACGGCATGGCCGCGTTCATCGAGCTCGGCTTCCCTGCGATGCCAATCGGGCGCTGCTTCCGCCCTCACAACAGCGCCTTTCTTCAACGCTTCGCCTCGCGCTTCAGCAATTCGCGTTTGCGCTCGATGCCCCAGCGATAGCCGGTTAGCGCGCCGTCGCGGGCGACCGCGCGATGGCACGGGATCGCGACCGCGACCGGATTGGCGGCACAGGCGCGTCCCACTGCGCGCGCCGCCTTGGGCTGGCCGATGCGCCGCGCCAGTTCGGCATAGCTTGCCGTCGTGCCGGCCGGGATGGTCCGCAGCGCCTGCCATACCCGTTGCTCGAAGGCGGTGCCCTGGATGTCGAGCGGCAGGTCACAAGACCCGGTCGGCGCCTCGACCAGGCGCAGCACGGCCGCGACCGTCCTCGCCAAGGACGCATCCGCCGCCGCGATCGCCGCGTGGCGAAAGCGCTGGCGCAGCGCCGCCTCAAGTTCGGCGCGGTCATCCCCCAGCATGATGGCGCAGACGCCGCGTTGGGTGGTCGCGACCAGCACCGTGCCGAGCGAGGATCGACCGAAGCCGAAGCGGATCGTCGCGCCGCGGCCGCCGGCACGGAAGGCGCCGGGTGTCATGCCGAGGAGGCCGCCGGCCTCGCCATAGAAATGGCCGCTGGAATTGAACCCCGAATCATAGATCGCCTGCGTCACCGTGGCGCTCTGCGGCAGCTCGTCGCGCAGCCGTTTTGCCCTGGCCGCCGCGGCATATTGCCGAGGCGTCACGCCGGTTGCCTGCTTGAAGAGGCGGTGGAAATAAAAGGGGCTCAATCCCGCGGCGGCGGCGAGCTCCCCAAGCGCTGGCGGCGCCTGCGCCGTCTCGATCGCCCGACACGCGGCGGCGATCGCGGCGGTCCGCGCGGCTTGGGGTGGCGCCTCATTCGGCCGGCAGCGTTTGCACGGGCGAAAGCCGGCGCGGGCCGCGGCCTCGGGCGAATCATGGAACCGCACATTGTCGCGATTGGGTGTCCGGGCGGCGCAGGAAGGTCGGCAATAGACGCCCGTGGTCACGACCGAATAATAGAACATGCCGTCGGCGGCCGCGTCGCGACCAAGCACCGCCGCCCAGCGTGCCGCGTCGCTGTCATAGGGCCGATTCGCTCCGGGGTTGGTCACAATCATGTCCAGCATCATAGCGCTCCTTGCCGCTGTGCGTGCGATGACTCACGCGCTTGCCATTGCTGGCGATGCTGGCACGGCGAGTTCCGCCCCGCACTCTGCCCCTTGCGCGGGAATTCGGCTCGCGCGCTTGACGTTGCGTCGGTGGAATACGTAACGTCCCCTAAAGGTCCGGCGGCGGTAAAGGAAGGGACATGTGGCGGCGTCTCATCATGATGGGCATCTGCTTGGCGTTGGGCCTGGCGCTCGCAACCGGAAGTCAGGCGAGGGGCCGGCATCATCGCCTGCCGCGGCTGCGCGTCACCAGCCCCGACATCGTCCGCGGCATTTTCGTCAGCCAGAAGCAGGTCGCGAATACCTTCGGCTGTCACGGCGGCAACATCTCGCCAGAGATCAAATGGTCGCACGGGCCCGACGGCACCAAGAGCTATGCGGTCACGATCTTTGATCCCGATGCGCCCACCGGCAGCGGCTTCTGGCATTGGGTGATCTTCAACATTCCGCCCAATGTGACGGAGCTGATGCCGAACGCCGGCGATCTCAAAGCCGGGCTTGCGCCCAAGGGCGCGATGATGGCGCGCACCGATTTCGGCGTCGCCGGCTATAACGGGCCGTGTCCGCCGCCGGGCGACCGGCCGCATCGCTATCGCATCACGGTGTTCGCGGTCAATGTGCCGCATCTCGCCGGCGACGAGAACACCCCGGCCGCGTTGATTGGCTTCGAGCTCCATTTTCACACCATCGCCAAGGGCGAGCTGATCGGCCGCTACGGCCGCTCGAAATAGGCCGCGGGGGCGGTGTAGGCTTCGGTTCGTCCGAAGGACGTATTTGGCGAAGGAGGCAGTGTCATGGACAGGGGTTCCCCAACGCCGCGCGACGAACGATCCGGCGGTCCGGCGGCGGCGCTCATCGCGGCCGCGGTCGGCGCGCTCGCGGTTGGCGCGCTCGCCACCGGCTTCTATGCCATCGGGCGGCTGGCGATCGGCCGGCTGACGGTCGGCCGGGCGCGGCTGCGGTCGCTCGAGATTGACGACCTCACCATCCATCGCCTTCATTTGCGTGAGCCCGCCGCGCGCGAATAGCGGGCTGGCCCCGAACCGCCGGCGTCGCTAATCTCTTCGACCAACCACTCTTGAACCAAGGCGGAGGGACAAATGGCGCTCACTACCCAAACCATGACCGACGAGCAGCGCAAATCGGTCGCCATCGAGTATTTGAAAGCGTTCGACCATGGCGGCACGACCTCGACCGGCGGCTCGATCCTCGATCTCTTCGCCGAGGACGCCCAGGTCTATTTCCCGAAATGGGGCCTCGCCAGCGGCAAGGCAGAGATCGGGCAATGCTTCGGCGATGTCGGCGGCACCTTGAAATTGATCGCCCATCACTATTCGCATTTCAATTGGGTGTTCTCGGGCGGCGATGTCGTGGTTTGCGAAGGGACGAGCCATGGCGAGCACCGGGATGGAAAATGGCGTGCCGGCGTGCCGGAATGGGCCGCGGGCCGCTGGTGCGATGTGTTCGAGATTCGCGACTGGAAGATCCAGCGCTGCTTCATCTATCTCGACCCCGACTATGCCGGGAAGGACGTCGCACGCTATCCGTGGCTGAAGGAAAAATAGCCGCGGGGGGGAGGGGGCACCCTCCCTATTTTAGGCCGAGGAGCTTCGCCGCGTTCTCTTTGAGGATCAGTGGCCGCACCTCGTCGCGGATCTCAATCGCCGCGAAATCCTTGATCCAGCGGTCCGGCGTGATTACCGGGAAGTCGCTGCCGAACAACACCTTGTGCTTGATCAAGGTGTTGGCATAGCGGATCAGGATGTTGGCGAAATATTTCGGCGACCAGCCCGACAGGTCGATATAGACGTTGGGCTTGTGCTGACAGATCGAGAGCGCCTCCTCCTGCCACGGGAAGGAGGGATGCGCCATGATGATCGACATGTCGGGAAAGTCGATCGCGACCTGGTCGAGATAGGTCGGGTTGGCGTAATCGAGCCGGATGCCGCCGCCGGCTCGCATGCCGGAGCCGACGCCGGTCTGGCCGGTATGGAACAGGGCGATGAGCTTGTGCTCCGCGATCACCTCATAGAGCGGATAGGCCATCCGGTCGTTGGGATAGAACGCCTGGGACGAGGGATGGAACTTGAATCCCTTGATGCCGTAATTCTTGATAAGGTCCCTGGCCTCGCGCACGCCCAACATGCCCTTGTGCGGGTCGATGCTGGCGAATGGGATGAGGATGTCGGAATTTTCGTTGGCGAGCCGCGCCACCTCCTCGTTGGGATAGCGCCGCTTGCCGGTCGCCGCCTCGCTATCGACGGTGAAGATCACCGCCGCGATCTTGCGCTCGCGGAAATATTGCGCGATCTCGGGGATCGGCTTCGGCTCATAGGTGGTCTTGAAATAGCGCGCCATGAAGGCGCGGGTCTCGATGCCGTCCTCATAGGAGGGCGTACCCGGCGGCCCGTCGGCATGGGTGTGGATGTCGATGGCGGTGATGGCATTCAGATCGATCATGGCGCGTTATCTCTTTGAAAATCGGATTCGCGGACCCAATCGAGCCTCGGTCTTCGCATCTTGTCGAGCTGCCGACGAGTCCGCTGCTGCCCCGTTCCGGTCATCAAGGACGTGGAGGAAGCAGGCGCCCCATAGTATGTTCGGCAAATGCCACGTGGTCAACCGCGCCATCCTTCCGCGCGCAAGGCCGCTGACCCCCCAAGGTTTCTTTCTGAGGATGACGGTCAAGCCTCCATTCGAAACGTGCGGGAGGCCGCGTCACCCGTGCTTGCGTCCGGCTTGGTTTGCGTCCGGCTTGGCTTGGGATAAGACAGAACCCATATAAATGTTTCTATTGGCGGAGTTGGCGATATCTTCAAGAGGCGGCCCGCCAATGTCGCGATAGCGAGAACGGAGGCCAGAAATGGAACGCCCTGGACCCGGAGTTGCCACCGTTCACGGGTCGAGTACCGCGACACAGCAGATTTTTCGCACGCTGCTCGCCGAATATGGCCGCTCGATCAGGATCGTGGGGGTTGTCGAGGAGCGGGATGGGCCGACAGGCAGAACCTGCCGCGCGGGCCGACTCCGCAACGTCACCGACAATGTCCTTTATCCGATGTTTGAGGAACTCCCACCGGGCAATGCTGGTTGCGATCTCCATGGTCCCAATGTCACGCGCGCCTGCGAGGCGGTACGGCGGGACATTGCCGCGGGGTGCGATCTCGTGGTGCTCAGCAAGTTCGGCAAGCTCGAATCAACCGGGCAAGGGCTGGCGGCGGCCTTCGCTGCTGCCGTTAATGCCGGCATCCCGCTATTGACCAGCGTCTCTCCCGCTTATGAGGAGGCGTGCGCCGCCCGGGTCGGTGCCAGGATCGTCACGATACCGGCCGAACTCGACGCGGTTAGAGACTGGCTCGGTGCCCACGTCGCGCGCATGGCATGGTTCGGGACAGCCGGACGGCCCCGGCCCACTCGGCTTAATCTCACGACCGTTGCTACCATGAACCGCGGTGCTCCGGGACGCGGGTGATCAGCGGCAGGGCGGCGAGCAGCAGTACAGTTCCCATCGCATAGACCCAGGCTTGGACATGGCCGGGATTACCGGAACTCGCGATGATTGCGGTCGCTATCGAGATCGTGATGATCTGGCCGATCCCGAGGCACATCGACCTCAGTGCGGCGATGGTCGAGGCCTGCTCGGGCGCCAGTTGCAGCCCGGCATTGCGGCTGGCCGGATTGATGATCCCGCTGCCGGCGCCGACAAGAAACGCGGAGCCGGCCAGCCACGCGTATGGGGGAATGGGCGCGACCGGGTTGAGCGCGAGCAGCAGCAGCCCCCCTGCGATAATGACACTGCCGACGTATAACGGTGGCCGATAGCCTGTGCGCCGAAGCAGCAGCGCGCCGGCGACCGACAATACGATCTGCGCAATCCCTTGCGCGATGAGCAGTGTGCCAGAGTCGAGCGCATCGATCCCATAGCGGTTGGTCGCGTATAGCGGGACGAGCGTGATCATGCCAAAGGTGACGCCCCCGTACAGTCCGTTGATCAGGTTGACCGGGCCGAACCCTGGCCCGTACATCAAATGTGGGGCGATGAATGGGCGCGGCGAGCGGTTGCTGTGCCGGAAGAATATCCACAAGGCGACGATTGCGATGGCCAACGGCATCACGGATCTGGGCGACCATATCCGCGCATTACCTTCCCCGAGATAGCTGGCCGCAAGCATTCCGGCCAATAGGCCGATACCGAGCAGCATCATGCCGAATGCGTCTATTCTCGGTTGCGTTCGCGCTGCCGCCGGCCGGTCCCTCGGTATGTAGCGCAGTGCCAGCGCAACGACCACCACGCCAATGGGCACGTTGACGAAAAATACCCCCCGCCAGGTCCAATACGTCACGAACAATCCGCCGAATATCGGCCCGATCATGGCGCCGACGGGGAAAATACTGCCGAACAAACTGACCGCGCGATCGCGCCCGTCACCGAAATGATCAACGACAATCCCGGTCGCCGATGGCGTGAATCCCGCTCCGCCGGCCGCCTGTACCGCGCGTAACGCGATCAGCACATAGATATTATTGACGAGCCCACATCCCAACGATGCCGCGGTGAAGGCGACCACCGAACCGAGGAATATGCTGCGACGACCGTACCGCTCACTGAGCTTGCCGCTGACCGGCAGCATCAACACAAACCCGAACGAATAGGCTGTGAGGGTCCACCCGGCCCAGTTGATCGAGGTATGCAACCCGACTTGCAAGGAATGCAACGCCGTCGCGACGATGGTCGAATCGAGCGACATCATCATCAATGAGAATGCGATAATCGTGAAGACGAGCATGCGGCGGACGGGCCGGCTCACGACGGCGGCACCCGAAGATCCGTCGGCCCCATGGGCATCATGCCGGATATTCATATGTTTCTGGGCAATGGCGGATATTGGCTGGCGGGCTTGGCGGGGGGCGCGCCGATGACGTCGCGGTCATGGCGGCGCCGTCGGTAAATTTGGCCCCCTCGATGACCCGAGGCAACTGGTTTTCGCTCTTCGGCCGTGGCCACCCAAATCAGATGATGCCTATGGTCACTTAGCCAGGATTCAGGAAATCTATTGAAATCGTTGGTGCCGGGTGAGGGGATTGAACCCCCGACCTTCGGTTTACAAAATCTATCATGGCATAAAACAACAGGAAACATCGGTTTACTGCAACGCCCGGAAAGCCGCGCTCCGGCCTTTATTTTCTGGGCTTAGGTGGGTACGATGTAGCACCCCATCAACCACGGGCTAACATGTGTTGACACGCCCGCTCCGTTAGCCCAACGTTAGCCCGAGGAGCAGGAGTTGGAGGAACCGATGGCCGCGGCATCACGCAAGGTAGTCCTAACCGATCGCGGAATTAGAGCGCTTAAGCCCGCCCCCACAGGAAAGCGGGTCGTCCTATGGGATGCGGTGATGCCTGGGCTGGCCGTTCGCGTGACCGATCGCGGCACCCGTAGCTTCGTCGTGGTTCGGCGCCGGCCGGGCGCCCGGAACCCGGATTGGCTGGTCCTGGGCAATTACCATCCGAGTGAATTGCCGCTGCAACAGGCGCGGAAGAAGGCGGCCGAGGTGCTACGCGGTCTGGCCGAGGGAAAAAAACCGGTTGAGGCCGAGGCCGAGCAGACCCGTGCCGTCGCACGGCGCCGCCGTCATACTGTTGCCGAGGCGACGGAAGCATTCATCGAAGACGAGCGCACCAAGGGACTACGCAGCGCGAGTGAAACCGAGTCAATCTTGCGTCGCCAATTCCTGGGTCAGAATTGGGAGCGCGACGGCAGCGTCAAGCGGTGGAAGGACGGCCCGGAGCCGATATGGCGCGCAACGCCGATCGCGGAGATCGCGCGGCGCGACATCATAAGTCGGCTGGACGAGATCAAACGGATCGGCGGAAAGCATGCAGCGCGGCACGCGCTCGGCGCGGTCCGCAAGTTCTTCGGATGGTGCGCGGAGGGCGAGCGGTTCGGCATCGAGGTGTCGCCATGCGCGGGCATCCGTGACAAGACCCTGGGCATCGCCGGCCGCGACCTCCAACGCCGGCGCGTGCTGACAGACGCCGAGCTGCGGGATGTTTGGCAGGCCGCGGCCAAGCTCGGCCCCGCGGGCGCCGCCGCTGCCGGTTACCCGTTCGGTATGCTGGTGCAATTGTTGATGCTGACCGGGCAGCGCCTCAGTGATCTGGCACAGGCGCGGTGGAGCGAGATCAACTTGGATGGCGCCGTGCTGATGGTGCCGCCCGAACGCTTCAAAACGGGCGTTGCGCATGAGGTAATGCTGGCGCCCATGGCGGTCGAGATTTTGCGCGCGGTGCCGAGGTTCGCCGGGCTGTTCGTCTTCTCAACTACAGCCGGGCGGCGGCCGATCAGCGGCATGAGCAAGATGAAAGACCGGCTCGACGCCACCATTGCGGCGGGGCAGGGCGGCGAAGCAATACCTCCCTGGGTACTCCACGACTTGCGGCGCACCGTTCGCACGCGGCTCGTCAGCGATCTCGGCGTGGAGGCGTTCATCGCCGAGCGCGTCATTGGCCACGCCTTGCCGGGTCTTCACGCCGTTTATGACCAAGGTTCGCATCGACCACAAAAGCGGGCGGCGCTGGAACAATGGGCACAGCACCTCCGCAGCATCGTCGAGCCAATGCAGTGCGTGGAGCGCGCCACCCCGTAGAACCTCGGCCGCGAGGAATACCTCGGGCACGGTACCGCCGTCCTTCGACAACCGCACGGTCGGTGCTAGGCTCCACGCAAACCCCGCAATCACGCCGGGCGGCGTGGGCCGGACCATAGGCCCGCAACCCGGCAGGAGACGTCTTCCCGTGGCCAAGAAAACGCAAGAGATAGCGTTTGATGTTTTGAGGAATCGCGATTCTTTCTACCTACGCGAGCTGGTCGAGTTACTTGCGAACCAATATAGCTTACCGTCCGTGACGGTACTGCGAACGCTGCTGGCCGGTCTCAGGAGTGGCCTGTTCGACGAGGATGCAGCCCCCGGTAGTCTGGCTATCCCCGATCCTTCCGGTTCTCCTACTCGTGATCCCTGGGATGATTGGCTGGATGGCGGCCACCAGCCCAACCGCCCCACCGGCTGGACGTATTCCACGGCCGACATGAACGGAATTCCTACGAGCGAGCCCTTGTTCTCGGATTTCCAGGACCTTCACGATAAACTGCTGGAATTGAGTCCTGAAAATTTTGAATGCGGGGGTTACGCAGGCATTTCCATCGGGCGACAAGCGTTGATCAGATATTTCAAGCGGCAAACTGCCTGGCCCATACCGGATTTTATCACGGCGGATTCGGATGGTTCGGGTAATCGATCGCAGGCGGGGGGAGCCGAGGCCACGGACACGCTATCGCTGGACCGTGCCGTCGCGATGTTCAACGAACGTCAGTTGGACAAGAAATCCGAGAAGACCCCGTGGACAGCGGGTCACATTATCCGCCTCTTTATGCGAATATCGCCGGCTTCGTTACCGGGCTCTGATCGCTGGGCTAACAACGTATTGAAGAGGCTTTCAGTTGAAAGATTCGCCCCCGGGAGACACCCATCCCCGGATCAGGACCAGCGCATTATGGGGCTGATCGAGCACGAGGTCCCCGAGCCAAGGAACGAACCCAGGTAGGCTCCGCGCACGAGATAGCGCGAGACCGCGCCGTCGAACGTTAATTCCAGCGATAACTTCCGAGCCGCGTGCAAAGCCGGCGATTCTGTCGAACAGCCTCACAAGAAATCACCGGCAGCGGTCAATCGCGGACCGGTCGTTGCGTTCCTGAACCGATAGACAGACTTATTCCGCCAAGAGCCGCGAGCAAATATACAGGCAAATATTTGCACATTTGAAACTGTATATTTGATTATTATTGCATATCGGCGTGTTTGTTCTAAATACCGTGTCGCGCGTCACCTTGTATGGAGAATTTCCATGAGCGACACTGGAGCGATATTGAATAATGTGCGGGAGTTGGACAGGAGGCCTCGGCGGCTCCTCGGCTATCCTGATCTTCGCGACCTCGGCATTCCGTACAGCAGGGTCCATCTGGATCGGCGCGAAAAGGCCGGCACTTTCCCGAGGCGCGTCCACCTTGGCGCAAATCGAGTTGCTTGGCGGGAAGAGGAAATCACCGCCTGGCTAGCGGCACTGCGCTAGCGCCCGCCGCGCCGAGGAGATCGAGCATGGCACGCGCGGATGAGGCAACGACGGCTCCCCTCGTGCACATCAGGATGATTTGCGATGAACCAAGCTGCGCCGGAAACGGAACCCGGTCACGCCGCCAACGCGGCGGCGACGACCGTCTCTTTGCTGCATTGCAGCCGGAAAAAGAGGGCCAATCGAGTTCACCCTGAATTCTGCGCAACGAAGATGTGGGCGCCTAGCTTGGGGGACAGACCGATGTGTTTGAACTTCAGTGCGGGGAGGTATTTTTACTGTGAACCCTACCCAGTCTCCGGGATTTATGAACTGGGGAAGGTGCTGTTCAAGCTTGAGCGCCGGCCAGACATCTGTGTCATTCGTGGGTTTCCCGCTCCGGGCGTCGATCTGTCACAACAGGTGCGGCGTATGAAGCGCCCCGACAGCAAGGGCAAGACATGGTTCGTCGAGAGGGCGGGGCAACCTTGGGTCTTGCTCGATATCGACAAGAAGCCGGTGCCGCCCGAGATCGACCCGGTGCGCGACCCCAAGGCGGCGATGTCGTACTTGGTGGAGAACTGCGTACCGCCCTATCTGCGGGACGTGACCTTTGTCGGGCAGTGGTCGAGCAGCACGGGCATGAAAGGGCCCGGACTTCTTTCGGCCCATCTCTGGTTCTGGCTCGACCGGCCGATGACCGAAGTAGAACTCAAAACCTGGTATTTCGCCGACTCATGGCTGCGTGACCACGAACATCACATCGATCCCACCTTGTTCCGTCTCGTTCAAATCCATTACACCGCAGCGCCGATCTTCGAAGGCGTTACCGACCCGCTGCCTCGTCGGACCGGAATCAAGAAGGGAGCAAAGGATGTGGCGAGCCTCCCGATCCCGGAACACGCGGAGGCGACTGCGTCGCCCCGGTCACGTTCCCGCCCTTCCGGCCACCAGTCCGCAGGCGCGTCGGGCTCGAACTATGATGTGCTTTCCAACACGCGTGGCTTCGACGCCAAGCTCGCGCTGATCGGCGATGGCACCACCGCCGATGGCATCCATCTGCAAGGGTTCCACCGCGTCATCACGGCGGCGGCTGCGTCCTACGCCAGCGCGCACGGCAAGACCTTCGATCGCAACGAACTCAAGGAAATTCTGCGCGGCGCCATCAACGCGGCCCCGAAACACGCTGGCCGGGAAGGTGATATCGTGGGCTATCTGGGCGACGAATACCTCGATAGCGCAATCGGTAGCGCCATCGAGCGGTTCGGCGAGGAGGCCGGCGCTGAAGAGTCCGATGCGGGGTCGATTTTCGAGGATACCGACCTCATCGACGGCATCCCACCGGCGTTCCCATGACGGACACTCCAGCCATCGCGCGGAAACGTCTCGATGATCTCGTTTCCGAATTCTTCGACCGTGCCGAAAAACTGATCGCAGCGCGCGCGGAGTTTGAACGCCGATACCGCGACGAATGGCAGCGAGACTGGGCCGGTGCGCGGGACCCGGCCGAGGCTGATCCCGACTTCGTGTTTGACAGTCCGGAAGGCTTATTACCAAGCGAGCAGAAGAAGCTCGACCAGATTAAACGGCGCGCGGGCGCGCGGGTGACGGGGGCGGTTTGTAAGAAATATGGCCTTTCCAACCTGCATGACCCGCCGCGGCTCGAAATCGCTGCCGTAGCGGGTCTCGGCAAGACCCAGGCTGTGATCGCGGAGATCATGAAGCGGCCCGAATGGTGGACTCGGAACGTTTGGATTTTCGAGCCGACCCTTGCCATGGCGGAGCGCATCGCGAAGCAGTTCGGACCGGGCCCCCAGGTTCAGGTCGTTCGCGGACGCAACGCGCCAAATCCGCTCGGCCCAGATGACGATGCTCCAGCGCCCATGTGTCGAAAGCCCAAGGCTGCCGACCTTGCCGGTCGGCTGGGCCTACCTGTCTCGAAGACCGTCTGCAATAATGGCGAGAAGCGGTGCCAGTTCTACGACGAATGCGCTTATTTGAAACAGAGGAACGACAGTCGCGGGATTCGTGTTTTTGCCAGCGAATATCTTCACCTTCCGAAGCCCGGGCATCTCGCTCCGCCCGATCTGGTAATCATCGATGAAGCAGTGGTTTCAACCCTGATCAGCGAAACACCGTTCGGACTCGACCGTTTGAGCGGGTCACCGGAATGGTTCGATGATCCCGCCGTGGCGCGAGAAGTTGGCGCGGTTTTGGACGGTTTGCGGTCCGCGTTTCAGAGCGGGGAGCCTCTGCTTGCGGC
>JBOHLV010000108.1:0-12821 GCA_050729815.1 Allostellaceae bacterium | reverse complement strand
AGATGGATCACTACCTCGCGCTGGCGTCGCAGGCCGGCGTCCGCGTCCATTACATTGTCGACACCCACACCCACGCCGATCATTTTTCGGCCGCGAAACAATTGGGCGAAACCTTGAATGTTCCGGTAGTGATGCACCAGGAAAGCCCGGCGCCGTTCGCTGGACTCCGGCTCGACGACGGTGAGATGCTCGCGGTCGGCCGATTGCGGCTCCACGCCATCCACACTCCTGGACACACGCGGGATTCCATGTGCCTCGTGACCGAGGACCGTGTCTTCACGGGTGATACCCTGTTGATCGGCGCGACCGGCCGCACCGATCTGCCGACCGGCGATCCCGATCACCTCTATGACAGCCTGTTTGGCAAATTGTTGAAGCTCGATCCCGCAATCAAGGTCTATCCAGCACACGACTATAAGGGTCGATCGCACACCACCATCGGCGATCGGCGCTGTACCCGATCGTCGGGACCTGCCCCAAAGCTGCCTTTCGTGACTCTCGTGCTAGTCGTGCAGCAGCGGACACCATTGCCGGGGCAAATCAGCGTTTCGGAGGGCGGTGGAGGCTGTGCATTGATGAACGGCGTAAGCATCTTCGGATGCCGAAAGGTGCGGCTTTTGTCACTGCGTGGTGGTAGAAAGCAGGATTGTCCAAGCCTGCATCGTTTTGCTCATTGCTGTGAGTGCCGACCATGGACGATTCGCAATTTGGCAACCTTGCCGCCTGGATTGCCGATGCCGGGTTGCGCGGGCAATCCGAGACCGAGATGCTGGCGGAATTCTGCCAGCGGATCGTCGCCCTCGGCGTTCCGCTCACGCGCGGCAATGTCTACATCGATACCCTGCATCCGATTTACGGCGGCCATATGTATGATTGGCAAGCCGCGACCGCGGAACCGGCGGATCGCCGGGAAATCCGCGACGGCGACCAGCGCCGTCGTCGTCACGCCGGTTCAGCCGTCGGCGCCAATGAACATCGCTACCGTCCCCAGCTCGACGACGATCAGATCGCGCGCTGGCAACGTAGCCCGTTCTTTCGCCTGATCGAGACTGGCGAATCGCTGTTGCGGCGGCGCGTCACCGCGGCCAGCGTCACCGAATTTTCGATCCTGGAAGACCTCCGTGCCGACGGCATGACCGAGTATGTCGCGATCATCGATCGCTTTGGCGCCGACGTCGTCATCGGCGACATGGATTGCGTCTATTCGTCCTGGATCACTGATCTGCCGCACGGATTCAGCGACGCCGAGGTCGCTGCGCTGCGGCGGCTGACGCCGTTTCTGGCGCTCGCGATCAAATCGGCCATGTTGATGCGGATCGCGCGGACCCTCGTTGAAACCTATCTGGGGCGCGACCCGGCCATCAGGGTCCTCAAAGGCAGCATCATGCGGGGGACTTCCGCCTCGCTCGAGGCGGTTCTGTGGTTCAGCGACCTCCACGACTACACGCGCATCTCCGACCGGGCGCGGCCGGATCAGATCATTCCGCTCCTCGATGACTATGCCGACACGATCATCTCGGCGATTTATGGCCAAGGCGGCGACGTCTTGAAGCTGGTCGGCGACGGCACCTTGGCGATCTTTACCGCCGAGGATCGCGGCGATGCCTGCCGGGCGGCCCTGACCGCGGCGCGCACGGCATTAAGCGGCGTCAAGGAACTGAAACAGCGCCGGCTCGCCAGCGATCTGCCGGCCACCGACATGTATCTTGGTCTTCATGTCGGCGAGGTCGTCTATGGCAATTTCGGCAGCCGCGAGCGGCTCGATTTCACCGTGGTCGGGCCCGCGGTCAACGAGGTCAGCCGCATCGCGGCGATGTGTCGCCTGGTCGATCAACCGATCCTCATATCCTCGGCCTTCGCGGCCGCGATCGGATCCGAGCGGGACCAGCTTGTTTCCGTCGGGCGCTATGCCTTGCGCGGCGTCGGGCTGCCACAGGATTTGTTCACGCTCGACGGCCCGTTCGTGCCCGATGGATAATAAAATCGTCGAGCACCGATGAATTTGGGCCGCCATCCCCGTCTTACGCATGAGGTCGGCATTCGCGGCCATCTGGATCGAGGAGCGAGCCATGAATACCAAGGATTACACGGTTGCCTTTTCGGTGGACCAATCGCCCGAGCAGGTCTTCGACGCCGTCAACAATGTCCGCGCGTGGTGGTCGGGAGAGATCGACGGAGCTACCGACCGGCTCGGTGCGGAATTTAGCTACCGGTACAAGGATGTTCATCGCACCACCCAGAAAATCACGGAGTTCGTGCCGGGCAAGAAAGTGGTCTGGCACGTCGTCGACAGCCAGATCAATTTCGTCAAAGACAAGACCGAATGGAACGGCACGGACATCGTCTTCGAGATAGTCCGGAAGGGCGGCAAGACCGAACTCAGCTTCACCCATGTCGGCCTGGTTCCGGCCATCGAATGCTATGGCGGCTGCTCCGGCGCCTGGGGCTTTTATGTCGGCGACAGCCTGCGCAGCCTGATCACCACCGGCAAAGGTCAGCCGAACGTGACCGAATAGCGAGGCGCCGTTGAGGATCGCCGTCGGAGGGGCTAAATTCGCCTGCCATGACAGCGGCGCAACCGTCACCTCAGGAGCCAGTTACAGCGCGCGCGAGCCGGTCGTTCGGCCGGCTAGCCGAGCCGTATCGCCATTCAGGAGAGCCATGAGAACCATCAAGGGTCCCGCCATCTTCCTGGCCCAATTTGCCGGTGATTTGGCGCCGTTCGATACGCTCGACGGCATTGCCAGCTGGACGGCGGCAAAAGGCTATAAGGGCGTCCAGATTCCGAGCTGGGACAGGCGGCTCTTCGACCTCGAACGCGCCGCCGAGAGCCGCGCCTATTGCGACGAGGTACGTGCCGCGCTGGCGAAGCACGGGCTCGATCTCACCGAGCTGTCGACCCATTTGCAGGGCCAATTGGTCGCGGTTCATCCCGCCTATGATCCGCTTTTCGACGCGTTTGCGCCGGGAAAAGTCCGGAATAATCCACCGGCGCGACAGGTCTGGGCGGTCGATCAGCTTCGGCTCGCGGCCAAGGCGTCGGCCAATTTCGGCCTCGTGGCGCATGCGACATTTTCCGGTGCGCTCGCCTGGCCCTATCTCTATCCCTGGCCACAGCGGCCGCCCGGCCTCATCGAAACCGCGTTCGACGAGTTAGCCGCGCGCTGGCGGCCGATTCTCGATGCCTTCGACGAGGCCGGGGTCGATCTCTGCTTCGAGATCCATCCCGGCGAGGATCTGCATGACGGCGCCACCTTCGAGATGTTTCTCGACCGCGTCGGCCATCATCCGCGCTGCAACATTCTCTATGACCCAAGCCATTTCTTGTTGCAGCAGCTCGATTATCTCGAATTCATCGACCTCTATCATGACCGCATCAAGATATTTCACGTCAAGGATGCGGAATTCAACCCGACCGGACGGCAGGGTGTCTATGGTGGCTATCAGCCCTGGATCGATCGTGCCGCACGGTTCCGCTCGACCGGCGATGGCCAGGTCGATTTCACCGCCATCTTCTCGAAGCTCGCGCAATATGACTATCCCGGCTGGGCCGTGCTCGAATGGGAATGCTGTATCAAGAGCAGCGAGCAGGGCGCGGCCGAAGGCGCGCCGTTCATCGCGCGCCATATCATCGAGGCGGCAAGCCGCGCGTTCGACGATTTCGCCGCCGCCGGTACGGATGTTGTGGCCAACCGCCGTCTCCTCGGCTTGAGCTGAAAGGCGACGGCGGGGATGGCCCAGCGCCGTTTGCGGCTCGGTTTTGTCGGCGGCGGGCCGGAGTCCTTTATCGGCCCGGTGCATCGCATGGCAGCCCGCCTCGACGACCGCTATAAGATCGTGGCAGGTGCGCTGTCACGCGATCCGGCACGGGCGCGAACCGCGGCCGATGCGATCCATCTCGCGCACGACCGCGCCTATGACGATTATCGCGCGATGGCGGCGGCGGAGGCGGCACGGCCCGACGGCATCGACGTCGTCGCCATCGTCACGCCCAATCATCTCCACGATGCCGTGGCCGCTGCGTTCCTCGATGCCGGCATTCACGTCATCTGCGACAAGCCGATGGCGGTCGCGATGGCGGCGGCGCAGAATCTCGCGGCGCGGGTGCGGCGGACTGGTCTCGTTTTCGGCCTCACCCACAATTACACCGGATATCCCATGGTGCGCGAGGCGCGCGCCATGGTCGAAGCCGGCGCGCTTGGCCCGATCCGCCTCGTCCGGTCGGAATATGTCCAGGATTGGCTCGCGACCGCGATCGAGGCAACGGGCCAGAAGCAGGCCGCGTGGCGGGCCGACCCCGCGCTGGCCGGGCCGGCCGGCTGTCTTGGCGATATCGGGACCCATGCCTATCACCTTGCCGGCTTTGTCACCGGCCTCGACTGCGAGGAGATCGCGGCCGAATTGTCGCGATTCGTGCCGGGTCGCCGGCTCGATGACAATGTCGAGGTGCTGCTGCGCTATCGCGGCGGCGCCCGCGGGACGCTGTGGGCAAGCCAGGTGGCGCCGGGTCATGCCAACGACCTGTCCTTACGCATCTATGGCGAGAAGGCGGGCCTCGCCTGGCGGCAGGAGGACCCGGAACGGCTGTGGCTCACGCCGCTTGGCGAGGCACCGCGCCTCATCCGTCGCGGCGGCCCGGGAAATATCGTGCCGGGCGCCTATGCCAGCCGCGTCCCGACGGGCCATCCCGAAGGCTTCATCGAAGCCTTCGCACAGCTCTATGCCGATTTCGCCGAGCAGATCACGGCCCATCTGGAGAAGCGCGCACCCGATCCCGCTGCCTTGCTGGCACCAGGGGTGGAGGCCGGGCTCGATACCGCGCGGTTCGTCGCCGCGGCGCTCGATTCCGCACGGCGCAACGCCGCCTGGGTCGCGATTCCCGCCGCCGGCTGACGGATCAGCGCAGGCTGCCGAGGCGGCGATTCAACAACAGGAACCCAATAAGGATACAGCCGAACACGATCTGGCGACCGGCCTCGCCGATCTCCATGGTGGTGAGGAGACTGGTCAGCACGGTGATGAGGACGGCCGCCGCGGCGACGCCCGGATAAGAACCCCGGCCGCCCGCCAGCGAGGTGCCGCCGATCACCGCGACCACGATGCTGGAGAGGACATAGGCATCGCCGAGGCCGAGGAACGCCGCGCCGACATAGCCGATGAGACAGAAGCCGGTGAGCGCGGCGACGAGGCCGCTCAAGGCGTAGACCAGAATCTTCACCAGCGTGACATGGGTGCCGGAGAGCAGGGCGACCCGCGGATTGGCGCCGGTGCCGACCAGCTTGCGACCCCACGACGTCGCGGCGAGGTACCACACCGCGATCACCCCGACCACGATCCAGACAAGGAAGATGTTGGGAAGGCCCAGCGTTTCGCGCCCCGCCAGCTTCACCAGGAACGGTGCCGCGGCGATCGCCGGTTGCGTCACCGATTTGAGGATGATGAGCGCGCCGCTGACGATGCTGGCCATCGCCAGCGTCATCACCAGCGGCGGCACGCCGAACAGGGCAACGCCGAGGCCGTTCATGGCGCCGACCGCCGCCCCCGCCAACGCCATCAGGATTGCGACCGGCAAGACCGCCGAATTTTGGCCGTGGAGCAGCGCCGCGCCAACGACGCCGCCCATCGATCCGATGGCGCCGACCGACAGATCGATGCCCTCGCCGCCGCCGATCAGGACGAAGGTCTGGCACAGCGCGAAGAGGCCGAGGAAGGCGCTGATCTTGAGCTGGGTGCTGACCTGGGTGAAGTTGAGGAAGTCCGGCGTGACGAAATTGCCGGCCACCATCAAGAGAACGGCGAGGGCGACGAGCACCGCGGCATTCCGCAGGGACTCCCTCATGCCGTCCGTCGCCGTCCGACGACGAAGGTGAAGCTCAAGGCGATGAGGATCACGACGCCCTTGAAGAATTCCTGATAGATACTCGGGATACCGGCAAAATAGATGATATTGACGACGAGGCCCAGCGACAGCGCGCCGAACGCCGCGCCCCAGATGGAGCCGCGCCCGCCGGCCAGCGAGATCCCGCCGATCACCACCGCGGCGATGGAGGTGAGGGTATAGGGCAGGCCGAGCCGGGAATCGCCCGACAAGGTCTGTGCCGAGATGGCAAGCGACGAGAGATAGACGAGACACCAGGCGATGCAATAGCCGCGGAACTTGACCCAGCGAACATCGATGCCGGCATGGAACGTCGCTAAGGGGTTGCTACCGACCGCGAGCAATTGCCGGCCCATGGGCAGGCGTTGCAGCGCCGACCAGGCACCGAGCGCGACCAGAATCAGAACCAGCGCGACCGGGACGCCGAGGATGCTGCTGGCATAGAAATCGCCAAACGATTCCGGCACGCTGCCGCCGGGCTGCGGCTGGAAGATCAGCGCGACGCCGAACCAGATCGCACTCGTCGCGAAGGTAACGATCAGCGACGGCAAGCGCAGAAAGGCAACCAGGATGCCGTTCGTCGCCCCCGCGACGAGCGCGATGGCGAGGGTCGCGGCGACGCTAGGCCAGACGCCCCAACCGACTAGCCCGGGAAACGCCGCCAACGCGCAATTCAGCATCGAGACCCCGGTGCCAACGGAGAGATCGAGCTCGCCGGTCAGCACGATCACCGCCTGGGCCGCGCTGACCAGCACGGTCGGCGCGAAGGTGGCGATGTTGATCGAAAGTGATTCGTGCGTCAGCAGGTCGGGCTGAAGCCAGGCATTGATGAGGAACGCGGCGATCAGCATGCCGATGCTCGGCAGCAGCCCGGCATGGCGAATCGTCCGCATGCCGGTCATGCGGCGCGCCCGAACGACGCGGCCAGCACCTCATATTCGGTCGCGGTGGCGCCGGCGAATTCGCCGACGATGCGGCCGTCATAGACGACGAGGATGCGGTCGCAAAGGCCGAGCAACTCCTGAATATCGGAGGCGTAGAGCAACACCGCCGCGCCCGCGGCGGCGAGATTCTCGACCGCCGAAAAAATCTCGCCCTTGGCATGGACATCGACGCCCTTCGCGGGGTCGCTCAACAGCAGCACCGTCGCCTTCATCGGCAGCCATTTGCCGATCACCACCTTCTGCTGGTTGCCGCCGGACAGTGTGCCGACGATCTGGGTCGGGCCGCTCGCCTTGATGGCGAGTTGCCGGATTACCGTCAGCGCTTCGCGGCGGATGGCCCCGAACGGCAGCAACCACGGACGGCGGCGGAAGCAGGCGATGGGAAAATCGAGATTCTCTTCAATGGTCTGGCCGATGAAGAGACCCTCATGCTGCCGGTCGCCCGGTACCAGGCAGACACCGCGGCGAATCATGTCGCGCGGCCGGCGCGGCGACAGTAGGGCGCCATCGATCTTGAGCTGGCCGGCGATGATATGGCGCCAACCGGCCAGCGCCTCGAGGATTTCCTCCTGGCCCTGGCCCTGTAGTCCGGCGAGACCGACGATCTCGCCGCGCTTCAAGGTGAAGCTCGCGCCTTCCCGCCCCGGCGTCACCGCGAGGTCGGTGGCGTCAAGGACGACGGACCCGATCGCGCGTGTCGGCCTCACCCGTGCCGCGACGCCCACTTCGCCGGTCATTAGCGACAGCACCCGGTCGTGGTCGAACGTCGCGCCGACCGGCCAGCTCCCGACGGTCTGTCCGTTGCGCAGTACCACGACATCGTCGCAGATCGATTCCACTTCGGGCATGCGATGCGAGATGAAGATGGTGGCGACGCCCTCGGCGGTGACGCGGCGAATCTCCACAAACAGGCGATCAACCTCGGCCCGGGAGAGGCTGGCGGTCGGCTCGTCGAGGATGAGGATGCGCGGCGATCGCAGCATCGCGCGCGTGATTTCCACGATCTGCTGCTCGGCGGGCGACAACTCGGCCGCGAACCGTTCAATATCGAAGCCGGGCGTGAGCCGCGCCAACGCCTCGGCCGCGACGGTGCGACTTCGGCGCCGGTCTATGAGGCCGAAGCGATCGCGCCGCTCCACGCCCAGAAACAGATTCTCCCAGACCGGCAAATCGGGGGCGAGGCTCGAATGCTGATGGGCGATGACGATGCCGCGACCGCGCGCCGCTCGTGGCGAGGCATGGACAATCGGTTTGCCGTCGAGGAGCAATTCGCCTTCGTCAGGCGTCGCCTCGCCGGCCAGAATCGCTGACAGTGTGGATTTGCCCGACCCGTTCGCACCGAGAAGGCCGACGACCCGGCCGGCCGACAGCGCCAGCTCAGCGCCGTTCAGCGCCACGACACCGCCGAACCGTTTCACGATGCCGCGGGCCAAGAGGATAGACACGTGGAACTCTCGATCGGCTTCCGGGCGGTGGCAGGGGCGCATCCGTCACGCCTCTGCCACCGTTTCCGCTAAAGACTACTGGAACAGGGCGTCAAGCTGCGGCTCCGACAGCCAGGCGGCGAGGAAATAGCTGTTGGGCTTGCCCTTCATCTTGGCGAGCGTCGCGGCCAGGTCCTTCGAGGTGACGAAGGTCGAGATCGGATAATAATAGGTATGGTCCGGCAGCGGTTTCAGCTTCTCGCCATCGGCGATGCGGACGGCGATGCCCATCGCGGTGCGGCTGATGTCGGGTGGGTTGGCCTGGGCGAAGATCTTGAGGTTCGGCTGCTTCTTCAGCTCCTTCTGCCATTCTCCGAGGAAGGCCTTCTGCGTTTCGCCGGTCATGGTCGGAATTTTGCGGTTGGCGTTCTCGAAGGCGCGCATCACTCCAAGAGCCATCGAATCCTCGACGAAGACGCCGTCGATATGGGGTTGCGACGCCAGCACGGTCGACATGACCGCCTGCGCCTTGGCCTCGCTCCACATGCCATAACCCTTCCAGACGACATGAATGCCGGGATGTTTGGCGAACACCTCGAGCGCCGCGTTGCGCCGCGCCTCGGCAGCGGGGTTGCCGGGAATGCCGTCGACCATCACGACCTTGCCCTTGCCGTCCAGCGCTTTTGCCAGCCACACCGCATAACGATGGCCCCAATCATGGTGATTGACGGCGACATTGATGGCATAGGGGCTGCTGACCTTCTGATCGAAGGAAACAACCGGGATATGTGCGCGATGCGCCTCGGCGAACACGCCGTTGAGGGAGGTGGCGGAATTGGGGTCGACCATGATCACCGAGACATGCTGCTGGATCATGTTGCGGATGTCTTGAATCTGCTGATTGGTGTCGTCGCCGGCCTGTTCGATGACGAGCTTGTCGGCCATGCCCTTCGCCTTGTACTTCGCGAATTGCGCCTTGGCGCCGGCGATCATCTGATTGCGCCATTCGGTGCCGAAATAGCCGTTCGATAGGCCGATGACGACGTTCGAATGGTCGGCGGCCAATGCCGATGCCGACCATAGTGTCAATGCCGCGATCCCGACGGCGAACAGTTTGTTCATAGGCATTTTCCTCCGAATTTTAATCATGTTGCGCGCACGGAAGACGGCTTGCCGTTTCTCATCGCCACCGCCTTCCATCAGTTTAGGCCACGTTATTGACAAGCTCGCCAATGCCGGCGATGGCGATACGGATTTCGTCTCCCGATGCCAGGAATCGCGGCGGTGTGAAGCCGATGCCGACACCCGCCGGCGTGCCGGTGGCGATGATGTCGCCCGGTTCGAGCGTGATGCCCGCCGACAATGTCGCGATGAGGGTCGGAATGTCGAAGATCATGTCACGCGTGTTCGCGTCCTGGCGCAGTTCGCCATTGACCCAGCACTTGACGTCGAGATTGCCGGCGTCGATCTCGTCGGCGGAAACGATCCATGGCCCCATCGGACAGAAGCCGTCGAGCGACTTGCCGATGAGCCATTGTCGATGGCGCTTCTGCAGATCGCGTGCGGTCACGTCGTTGACGATGGTGTAGCCCCAGACGTGGCCATGGGCGTCGGCGGCGGCGATGCCACGGCCGCCACGGCCGATGATCACGGCGAGTTCGGCCTCGTAGTCGAGCTCGCTCGTCAGGTCCGCGTGACGTTCGATCGCCGCGCCCGGCGCGATCACGGTGCTGGCCGGCTTGGTGAAGATGATTGGAAATTCGGGAATTTCTTCGGTTTGCCGGGCGCTCGCATCGAAGCCGCTGCGGCTGAATTCGCGGGCGTGCTCGCGATAATTCTTGCCGACGCAGAAGAGATTGCGGCGCGGATGCGACAGCGGCGCCAGCAATTGCGCGTCGCGAAGCGGCGTCGCGGGCGCCGACGCCTTGGGTACCCGGTCGGCGCGGTCATGGCACCGGATCAACGCGACCATGTCGCCCTCGAACGCGACCGGCACCACCGTGCCGGCATCGCGATCGACGATGCCGATCCGCTCACCGTCCCCATCGCGATAGGTACAGAAGATCACCCGAAATTCCTCCCGCGCGGCGAATTTCACCGGCTGTTCGTTACCAACAATGGAGCCAATCTGAACCTTCTTGTCAATTGGAGAAAAATTGGTCATCATTGGTTCCGTTTCGTCATTAAGCCTGCCGTGTCCCGTTGTGGCGCGAGAGGACGCGGGCGGAGGAAACTTGATGTTGGATCGCTCGGCTTCGCGCGCCGGCGCCGTTCGCTTGCGCGATTTCGTCCTGCAAGGCATCGCAAATGGCGCCTTGCGGCCGGGTGAACAGTTGCCGACCGAACGCGAACTCGTCGACCGCTTTATGCTGGCCAGAAGCACGGTGCGCCGGACGTTGGCGGCGCTGGAGACGGAGGGCCGCATCGCGCGCTTCGTCGGTCGCGGCACGTTCATCATCGACCCGGCGCCGCGCGAGGCCGTCGATCCGCTCGCCGAAGCGCCGCTTGATACCAGTCCCGCGGAACTGATGGAGGCGCGGCTTTTGATCGAGCCGGCGCTGGCCGAGATCGTCGTCACCAAGGCGACGGATTTCGATCTCGAGCGGATCGAGCGTCATCTCGCCAGTGCCGAGGCGGCGCCGTCGATCGAGGCATTCGAGCGCCACGACAATGCCTTCCATGAGGCGATTGTCGCCGCGACGCACAATCATTTCCTGATCGGCATTTATGGCCGCGTGAGCCTGCTGCGCCGCGAGGCGGAGTGGGGCAAGCTCAAGGAACGCAGCATGACGGCACAGCGCCGCGCCGCCTATCAGCGTGAGCATCGCCGGATCATGGCCGCGCTGCGCGATCGCGATCCGGCACGGGCGCGGGCGGCGATGATCGGCCATCTGCGCCATATCTGCCGCAACATGTTCGAGCCGCGCGCGGGGGGATCACGGTGACGGCTCGGCTCTATGTGTGCGAGACTTGCGTGCGTGACCGGCCGGTCGGTGGCGGGGACCGCACGCTCGGCCGCCAGTTGGCGGATGCCATTTCGGACCGGCTGAAGGATTTCGCCGCGACGTCGAGCGCGCTCCAGCGTGTCGTCATGTGCCTCAATGGCTGTCCGTCGCCCTGCAATGTCGCTCTGCGTGAGCCGCGCAAGCACGGCTTTCGGCTCGGCCGCCTGACGCCGGCCGATGCGCCGGCGGTCGTCGATCTATTCCTCGCCTATGCCGAAAGTGTCGATGGCGACGTGCCGGTGGAGCGGTGGCCCGCGCGACTGCGCGACAAGGTCACGATGCGAACCCCGCCCTCGATCGGCGGGGCGGCAACCCAACCATCGCGATGAATAGTCGAAACCCAAGAACAGGAGGAACGACCATGCCCAACACGCTATTCACCAATGTCCAGATTTTCGACGGCACCAGCCCGAAGCTACATCCCGGCGAAGCCTTGATTCAGGGCAACCGCATCGAGGCGGTGGCGCAAGGATCGGGCAAGCTGCCGCGCGACGGCGCCACCGTGATCAATGGCGGCGGCGCCACGCTGATGCCGGGCCTGTGCTCGACGCACAGCCACCTTTCCTACACGAACGGCCGCAGCACGGCCGAGCTCGCTTCCCTGCCGCTCGAGGAACATGTGCTGCATTGCTCCTATAATGCGAAGCTGTTGCTCGATTGCGGCTTCACCGCGGTGATCGGCGCCGCCTCGGCGAAGCCGCGCCTCGACATCGTGATCCGCAACGAGATCAATGCCGGCCGGCTAGAGGGGCCGCGCATGCGCGCCGCGACGCCGGAATTCACCGTGACCGGCGGCCTCGCCGACGAACGCAAGCTCGGCCGCGACATTCCCGGCATCTCGATCATCTGTGACGGCCCCGACGAGTTCCGCCGTGAGATCCGTACCATGGTCCGCGAAGGCGTCGACATGGTGAAGTTCAACAATTCCGGCGATTCCTTCTGTTATCCGCAAATGGCGGCCGACATCAACCCGATGACGGAGGAGGAGGTGCGGGCGATCTGCGAAACGACGCTCAACCTCGGCAAGCGCCTTGCCGCCCATGCCCATGCCGATTCCGGCGTGCGCCAGTGCATCAAATACGGCGTCGAGTTCATCTATCATGCGACGTTCGCCAGCGACGCGACGATCGAGCAACTCGCCAAGGTCAAGGACAAGCACTGGGTCTCGCCCGCCATCGCGGCGCGCTATAACACGACCTATGAGGCCGGCGATTTCGGCATCGATACCAGCGTCGCCGAGACGATCGGCAACAAGCGCGAGCTCGAAGCCGGCATCGCCACCATGACCAAGATGCATAAGGCCGGCATCCGGGTGCTGCCGTTCGGTGATTACGGCTTCGCCTGGCTGCCGCACGGCACCGACGCCCGCGACCTCGACCATTTCGTCAATCTCTTCGGGTTCGAGCCATGGGAGGCGTTGCGCGCCGCCACCGCCTATGGCGGCGAAGCGTTCGGCGGCGACAAACTGGGCCAGGTGAAGCCGGGATTCCTCGCCGACTTGTTGGTGATCGACGGCAACCCGCTCGATGACGTGACCCTGCTGCAGGATCGCAACAAGATACTGGCCATT
>JBOHLV010000107.1:0-59110 GCA_050729815.1 Allostellaceae bacterium | reverse complement strand
AGGTCGTGGCGCGTGATGCCGCGACGCGGCACGGCAGACGCGCCGTGACCGCGACGATCCGCGCCGAGCTGGCAAAGGCGCGCGATGCCGCAAAGGGCGGCGCCGGCGCCCCGCCCGATGCCGCTGCCATCGCCGCCGCCGCGTGCCGTCGATTGATGGCGGAAAGCGCCATGGCACCGCGCCCGGTTTTCAACCTCACGGGTACGGTGCTGCACACCAATCTCGGTCGCGCGGTTTTGGCGCAGGAAGCGATCGAATCCGCTGAGAAAGCTATGCGCGCGCCTGTCGCGCTTGAATTCGACCTCGATACCGGGCAACGCGGCGAGCGCGATGATCATGTCCGCACGCTCCTGTGCGAGCTTACCGGCGCCGAGGATGCGACCCTCGTCAACAACAATGCGGCGGCGGTGCTGTTGGTTCTCAACAGCTTCGCCCTTGGCCGTGAAGCAATCGTGTCGCGCGGTGAGCTCATCGAGATCGGCGGCGCCTTCCGCATGCCGGAGATCATGGCGCGGGCTGGTGCGCGGCTTGTCGAGATCGGCACCACCAACCGGACGCATGAGAAGGATTATGCCGCCGCGATCGGCCCGGAAACCGGCCTCGTCCTCAAAGTGCACACGTCAAACTACCGGATCGAGGGCTTCACTGCCGAAGTGCCGGCGGCGGCGCTGGCGCGCCTCGCGCATGAACGGGGCGTCATGCTGGCGCATGATCTCGGCTCCGGCACGTTGGTCGATTTGCGGCGTTGGGGATTGGCGCCTGAGCCGACCGTCGCCGATGCGGTGAAATCGGGGGCCGACCTTGTTACCTTCTCCGGCGACAAGCTCTTGGGCGGACCGCAGGCAGGATTCATCGTCGGCCGCCGGGACGCCATCGCCGCCGTCAACCGCAATCCGATGAAACGGGCGCTGCGCGTCGATAAGATCCGCCTTGCCGCCATTGCGGCGACGTTGCGGCTCTATCGCGATCCGGACCGGCTGGCGGAACGCTTGCCCACCTTGCGTCTCCTGGCGCGACCGGCCGCGGAAATCGAAGCCCTCGCCCGGCGCCTTGCGCCGCAAATTGCCGACGCGCTGGGCAACGACGTCGATGTCGCCGTCATTCCGTGTCGCAGCCAGACCGGTTCGGGCGCGTTGCCGGCGGAAACGATTGCGAGTTTCAGCCTCGCGCTGCGTCCCGCGGTAAAGGAAGGTTCCGGTGCCGCGCTCGAAGCGCTCGTTACCGGCCTGCGCCGGCTCCCGGTGCCGATCATCGGGCGGATCGAGCATGCCGCCTTGGTACTCGATCTGCGCTGCCTCGAGGATGAGGCCGAATTTCTCGTGAATCTTGTGGCGTTTTCACCATGATCGTCGGCACGGCGGGCCATGTCGACCATGGCAAGACCGCGCTGGTGCATGCCCTCACTGGAACCGATACCGATCGGCTTGCCGAGGAAAAGCGGCGCGGCGTCTCGATCGATCTCGGCTTCGCCTATCTCGCCATGCCGGACGGCAAAATCATTGGCTTTGTTGACGTGCCCGGGCACGAGCATTTCCTTCACAACATGCTGGCAGGCGCTAGCGGGGTCGATTTCGCGCTCCTGGTCGTGGCGGCCGACGACGGGATCATGCCACAAACGGTTGAGCATCTGGCGATTCTCGATCTTCTCGGTATCACACGCGGAATTGTGGCGTTGACCAAGATCGATCTGGTGCCGTCGGAGCGCTGCGCCGCCGTTGCTCGTGAGATCGCCCACTTTCTTTACGGGACCAGCCTCGTCAGTGCCGACATTATTCCAGTCTCGACCTCCACCGGTTCAGGCGTCGAGGATCTGCGTGCGCGGCTTTTCGCCGAAGCCGCGTCCCTTCCACCGCGCGGTGCGACAGGCCGGTTCCGGCTTGTGGTCGATCGCTCCTTCTCGTTGCGCGGCGCCGGCACAATCGTCACCGGCATGGCGCTCTCGGGCGCGGTCACGGTCGGCGATCGGGTGATGGTGAGTCCTCGGGGCCTCATCGCGCGCGTACGCTCGATCCACGCCCAGAACCGGCCGGCGATGGGTGGCCTCGCGGGCCAGCGTTGCGCCCTCAACCTCGCTGGCGACGGCATCACGAAGGAGGTCGTCTCCCGCGGCGATACCGTGCTCGATCCCGCGCTCCATGCACCGACCGCCCGAATCGATGCGCGCCTTCGGCTACTCGGCTCGGAAACAGAGCCGATCACGACCTGGCATCCAGTGCGGTTTCATCATCACGCGGCCGCGCTCGGCGCCCGGGTCGTTCCGCTCGGCGCGGCGACGATCGCACCCGGGACCGAGGGATGGGCGCAGTTCGTGCTCGAACGACCGATCGCGGCGGCCTTTGGCGACCGGTTCATCTTGCGCGACACCTCGGCACAACGCACCATTGGCGGCGGCTTTATTGTCGATCTGCATGCGGCGGCGCGACGGCGGCGCACGCCGCTCCGCCAGGCGCAACTTGCCGCGTCGGCGAAGACCGATCCCGCCGATGCGCTCGGTAGGCTGCTCGTCTTGCTGCCCCATTACATCGATTTGACCGCCTTCTTGCGCGACCGCGCGTTTGGTCCCGATGAGGGATCGGCCCTCACCGCGCGGCTCGGCTTGGTGCGGCTCGCGGTCGATGATCGCGTGTTTGCCCTGTCGCCCGACGGTTGGGCGATGATCAGCGATGCCGTGGTGAAGGCGCTCGCCGGATTCCATGCCGCCTATCCCGATGTACCTGGGATGCCGCCCGACCGGCTCCGTCGCGAGATCGCCCCGCGATCACCCGCTTCACTGTTTCAGGGCATGGTCGCGGAACTGACACGCCAGCGCGTGGTAGTCGTGGAAGGCGGTCTCATACGGCGGCCCGAGCATGAGGCTCGGCTCACGACTGCCCAGCGGGCGCTGTGGTCGCGGATCGAGCCGCTCATCGGCGAAGAAGCTCGCTTTCAGCCGCCGCGCCTTGCCGAGCTAGCGGCGAGGCTTGCCATCGCGGAGAGCGAGTTGCGTCGCTTCCTCAAGACGGCGACTCAGCTTGGCTTCGTCGAAGAGGTAGCGCCCGATCATTTCTTTCGCCGCGATGCGATTGCCGAGATCGTGGCATTGTTGCCGGCGCTGACGAGAGCCGCCGCGGACGGCCAATTTGGGGCAGCGGCATTGCGCGACCGGCTCGGCGGCGGGCGCAAGGCGGCAATCGAGATTTTGGAATTCCTCGACCGCCGTGGCGTTACGGTGCGCCGCGGTGATCTCAGGCGCCTGGCGCAACGCTCGCCGGCGACAGCAGATCGATCAGGATGAAGTTGCTCGCCTCGGCGGCATAGACATTGGTGGCGGGATTATCGAGATCGGGCTCGCCCGCGAAATAGACGATGTCCCGGCTGTTGATCGGCCCGTGAAGATTGTGCGTCAGCTCGCCCGGCAAGCCCGGCGCCGGCGTGACATATTCCTGCGCCAGAATCATGTGATCGCCGAATTGCGGCAGGCCGGTATTGCCGACCGCCATCATGTCCCCGGGGTACCAGTGCCAGCCCTTGGGCACGCGGGTCCAGCCGAAGACGTGCGTTCCCCCCGGCTTCTGCGCGATGGTGATGCTGCCGGGCAGAAAATCCGCAGCGCGCAGGCGCGCGAAAGGAACGTGCCTGACGCGCACGATGCCGGCGCGCGCCGCGGCCTCGAACAGGCGGCGCAGCTCATCCGAGGATTGCGAATTCGCCAGTGCCTCGTTCATTGCCTTGAGGGCATGTGGGAATTCGAGCTTCAATTGCGCCAGCACATATTTCGAGATCGCGGCGCTGCAGCCTTCGGCGCCGAGCGAGGCGCCGGTGACGCGATCGCCCGGCGTCGGCAATTGCGCCGCCCCACCGAAGATCAGCAATTGCTCGGCGCGGCGCGCCACCGGATTGCCGGGCGGTTTGCCGGCAAGATCGGCCATGAAACGAAGCTGCTTCAGGATCGATTTCTGCTGGGCTGGGGCCGTCGGCACCAGCGCGATCATCCAGCGCGGAATGCGCATCGCGATAAGGATGCGACGTATGTCGGGCGGCAGGCCGCTCCAGCGCTCGCGATAGGCGCCGTCGAGGCCGAGATGCTTCACCGCCTCTGGCAGCCACCGCGCCTTTCGCTTCACATCATGGACGAGCCACGGCGGCACCGCCTCGGCCGCGGCCGCGGCGAAGGCCAAACTAGGCTCGAGCGCACCAATGCCGCCGGCCAGCAGGATCGCCGCCGCACCGCAGACAAATCGCCGCCGCGTCAGTCCATTTGATAGCTTGTTCCGATTGATTGCGCCGCCGCCACCTGGCCGCATTCCATTCTCCGCGCGGGCTCGATACACACGCGGGTATGATTTGCATGCGACGGTATGCGTTGGCTATGGGGCGACTGGTTAACGAATGTGAACAACCGGCGAACATTAATGATTTGGCAAGGCTATCAAGCATCATGCGGGCATGCCCGACCCCGGTGCCGAAGCGCGGCGGAATGGCGGCTTGAGTTGCTGCCGCCGCCTGTGGCAAAACCTATCATCTTTCCGGAAGCGGGCGGACGGCCTGTCGGCCGCGCCTAATCCCAAGAGGGAGTTGAAACACGATGAAATTCGGCTTGGCCTTTGAATTGTCGGTGCCGCGACCCTGGACGCGGGAAAGCGAGCGGACGGTCTATATGAACGCGCTCGAACAGATCAAGCTCGCCGAAGAGTTGGGCTTCGAATATGTCTGGGCGGTCGAGCATCATTTTCTCGAGGAATACGCGCATTCCTCGTCGCCGGAGATTTTCCTGACCGCGGCGGCGATGCTGACCAAGCGCATGCGCCTCGGCTTCGGCATCATGGTCTGCGTGCCGGAATATACGAGCCCGATCCGCATCGCCGAACGCACCGCGACGCTCGACATCATCTCGGGCGGGCGGCTTGAGGTCGGCACCGGCCGCTCCGCCACCTGGACCGAATTGGGCGGCTTTCGCGCGGACCCGGACCTTACCAAGAAGACCTGGGACGAATATGTCCACGTCATCCCGAAAATGTGGACGCAGGAACGGTTCTCCTATGAGGGCCAGTTCTTCTCGATGCCGCAGCGCACCATTCTGCCCAAGCCCTACCAGAAGCCGCACCCGCCGATGTGGGTCGCGGTATCGAGCCCAGGGACGGAGCTCGACGCTGCGGAGCGCGGGCTTGGCAGCCTCGGCATTTCCTTCGCGCCGATGGCGGTCCAGGAAAAGGTGCTGCAAAGCTATCGGCGGACCATCCAGAATTGCGAGCCGGTCGGCGCCTTCGTCAACAACAAGGTGGCGACGATCAATTTTCTCTTCTGTCACGAGGATGACAAGCAGGCGCTCGAGATCGGCGGTGGCATCACCAGCATGTTCATGCCGCTCGCGACCCAGTTCATCCACAATCCCGAGGCGCTGCCCTCGAAGCCGGGTGCGTCGGGCGGTCTCCTCGCGGCGCTGCGCACGCGGCTCGCCGGTGGCAACCCGCGCGAGGGCAGCGCGATCGGCGATCCGAAGCATATTGTGGGCGAATTGAAGAAGTGGGAGGGGATGGGCGTCGACATCATCAATTTCATGCTGAACTGCGTCGAAGTGGTGCCGCAGGAGCAGGTGCTGGCCAGCCTTCGCCTCTTCGCGAAGGAGGTCATGCCCCATTTCAAGAACGAAACCTCGAGCCAGGCGGCGGAGTAAGCATCATGGCCATGCATCGCTACGGAACCCGGGACATCAAGAGGTGGCTCGCCTCGGCCCCTGCCATCCAAAGCCTGAAGCCCGAGGCGTGGAATCTTAAGGGCGTTCATACCTTGGAGGCGCGTTGCGAGGTCGACGACGTGCCGGCGGACGCATTGGTGCCGCCGTCGCTCCGGCCGGCCATCCCGGCCTATTGCTCGGTCGTGGTGAGCCGCATTCCGGACAGCCCGGTCGGCCCATTCAGCCTTGCCGAACTGCGCGTCGCGGCGCGCGTCGGCCCCCGGCCCACCTACTTTCTCCTCAACAGCTTTTGCGACAATCCGGCGGCCCGCAAGGAACTCGCGTCGCGCTGGGGCTATCGCGTCGCGGCCGGCGAGGTGAAGCTCAAGGAAGAGCATTACCGCGCCATCGGCACGGTCACTGTGGACGGGAGGACCGTACTCGACCTTCTCTTGAGCCATCGCGAGCTGCTGCCCGGCACCCGGTTCAATCAATTGGCGACCGTCAATCTGGCGAAGCTCGATGGCAAACCGGTGCTTGCAGGCCTTTCGATCGAGGCCAATTTCACCAGTTGTGACAAAGGCTGTCAGCACCTCGCGGCATTCGACGCCGCGGCCTGGGGCACCGGCGAGGCGCTGCGGCCGCTCAATCCGATGACCGCGACGATCGGCGTGACCGATTGGACCATGGGCGCGATCGAGTTCACCGTCGATCCCGCGGTGGCGGCGGAGCAGACTATGGCATTCGTGGAGTAGATCGGTCGCGACCCGACTCATCAAGGCATGGCGCTCGCCGAAGGAATCCTCGCATTTCACCTCGTGGTGATTCTGTTCAACGTCTTCGGGCTGGTCGCGATCCCCTTAGGCGGCTGGCTCGAATGGCGGTTCGTGCGGGTGCGGTGGTGGCGAGTGCTGCATCTCGCCACGCTCGGCATCGTCGCCCTGCAGGCGGTGTTCGATCAGCCCTGCTTCCTCACCATCTGGCAGGATGAGTTGTCCGGCCAAAGCCCTGGCGCACCGCTCATCATGGGCTGGGTCGACCGGCTCATCTATTGGCCGCTGCCGATGTGGTTTTTTGTCCTGCTCTATCTTGCGGTGTTCGGCTACACCGTAGCGCTGTGGTGGCTGGTGCCGGTACGTGACGCGGAGCCGCTCCAACCATCGGGATAGGGCTTTGCGCTACGGCCGCGGCGGGGTGCGTCGACGTGAAGTATAAGGCTCCCGGACGAATGCCGCCCGGCCGGCCGCCGAATCAGGCTGGCGCCCGGGCTGGACGCGGCCGGTCGGCAATGCCATAGTCGCGCCAACCGAACCGCAATAGCATATTGAGAACATGACCTTAGGTACGCGCCTCTTTACTTGGTTCAAAGGCGAACTCGTCGGCACGGACGGGTTCGGCAACCGCTATTATCGGGAAAGAGGCCAGAAACAGCTCCAGCGCGGCGGCGGGCGTGCCAGCCGCGAAAAGCGCTGGGTCATGTATAACGGCGCGCCCGAGGCCTCGAAAGTGCCGGCGATGTGGCATGCTTGGCTTCACCACACCATCGACGAGGTGCCGACCGATGCCGGCAAGAAGCGCTATGCTTGGGAAAAGGAACATATCCCAAACCTCACCGGGACGGCGCACGCTTATCGTCCACAGGGCTCGCTCTTGCGAAGCGGCCGGCACGCGCCAACGACCGGCGATTACGAGCCCTGGCGGCCCGAATAGGCGATGAGGCGCAACGCGATCGAGACCGTGCTCGGCGCCGTGGTCCTGGTGGTCGCCGCGGTATTCCTCTATTTCGCATATAGCACGAGTTCGGTGCGGGCGGTTTCCGGTTATGAGGTCAATGCCAGATTCGACCGGATCGGCAGCCTCGAGGACGGCGCCGACGTCCGTATCAGCGGCATCAAGGTTGGCTCGGTGCTGTCGGAGACCCTCGATCCCAAGACTTTTTTCGCCATGGTTCATATGACGGTCCGGCCCGATATTGCACTTCCGGTCGATACCGTGGCGTCGATCACCTCCTCGGGCCTCCTGGGTTCGGATTATGTTGCGCTCGAGCCCGGCAATGAAGACCGGACGATCAAACCCGGCGGCACCATTACCCACACCCAGGCGCCGATGAATATTCAGTCGCTCATCGGCCAATATATCTTCAGCCAGGGTGGCGCCGGAGGCAAACGGCCATCGACGCCGCCGGCATCGGCACCACTCAAATAGCCATGGCAACTGGCGGCCGGCCGCCCATATGCTTTTCGGAATGAAAGGCGGAACCGGATGCGCGGAAATCGGATGATAGCGCGATGAACGACCCCAAGTTTACGCCGCCGATCTGGCACACCCCCGATGGGGAGGCGGTAAGCTGTCTGGAAAAAATTAAAATCCTCAATGAGAATCTGGAAGAAATTCGTGAACTGGCGCAGGACGCGTTCGAAGACGCGGTGTTGATGGGGTGCGACGAGGTTCAGTTCAGAAATACCTTAGGAAATATCGCGCAATCTATTGTTAATCCATATAAAAGAGACAAAGATTGAAATCGCGACTCGTGGCGTTGGGGAGTGTCGGCGTTGCTTTGTTTGCGGGTGGCGTGCATCCGGTGCAGGCCGAAGCCATAGCGGTGCTCCAAGGCCTCGACAAGACAACGGCGCGGATCGCGACCATCGATGCGCCGGTCAATCAACAAGTTCGTTACGGCAATCTTCTGATAACGGCGCGCGCCTGCGTCAAGAATCCGCCGATGGAGGCGCCGGAGAACTCGGCGTTCCTGCAAATCGACGAACTGCCGCCGGATGCCGGCGCGGATGCCAAAGCCACGCAAATTTTCTCCGGGTGGATGTTCTCTTCGTCACCGGCGCTTTCGGCACTGGAAAACCCCGTTTACGATATCAGCGTACTGGAATGTAAAGACGTGCCGGCGCCGGGCTCTCCATCGCCCGCTCCGGCATCGTCCAAGGCAGGGTCGGCGCCGCCAGCGCCAACGCCGCCGAAGTCGACGATTGTGGCTAAGCCGTTGCCGTGACTTCGGCACACGGCCCGGAAAGCAGCGCAATGACGTCGGCGCCGCTTATCGGCTCGACGCTCCATCTGGCAGGCCGCGCCAGTCCGGCGGCAAGGATCCGGCGATAGCGGGCACGCGGCACCGCGATGGCGCCGAACTGGCTGAGATGCGGGGTCACGAACTGGATATCGAGCAGTTTGAACCCACCACGCTTGAGGCGGGCCACGAGGTGGGCGAGGGCGACCTTGCTCGAATCGGTGGCGCGGCTGAACATGCTCTCGCCAAAAAACACGGCCCCCAACGTGACGCCATAGAGGCCGCCGACAAGCTCGCCATCTTGCCATGCCCCGACACTATGGGCACGTTCGCGGCGGTAGAGATCGCAATAGAGGTGAACGAGTTCATCATTGATCCAGGTCTTGGGACGCATGAGGGTCGGCATCGCACAGCCGCCCATTACGGCGCGAAAATCTCTATCTATCCGGATCTCAAATGGGTCGGCGCGTAGGGTGCGGCGCAGGCGGCGGGAAAGATGAAAGGCTTCAAGCGGCAGGATGCCGCGTTCTTCGGGATCGACCCAGAAGATGTCGCGGCTATCGGCCGATTCCGCCATCGGGAAAACGCCGGCGGCGTAGGCCCGCAGCAACAAATCGGCATCGAGCTTGATCAAGCCGCGCCTTTCTGCGCCATCCAGCGCTCGAGCCAATGGACATCATAATTGCCGTCGATGAAATCGGGTTCGCGTGCCAGGCGTTGATGCAAGGGGATCGTGGTCTCGATCCCGGTAATCACATATTCCTCAAGCGCGCGGCGCATCCGCATGAGGCATTCGTTGCGGCCGTTGCCATAGAGAATCAGCTTGGCAACGAGGCTGTCGTAATGCGGCGGCACGACATAGCCCTCATAGAGCGCGCTGTCGACCCGGATGCCGAGGCCACCCGGAGCGAGATAGGCCGCGACCGCGCCGGGCGACGGCCGGAAGGTGGTCGGGTTCTCGGCATTGATGCGGCACTCGATCGCGTGCCCGGTGTTGGTGATCGCATCTTGCGATAGCAAGAATGGCAGCCCGGCGGCGATTTGCATCTGTTCACGGACGATATCGATGCCGCTCACCATTTCCGAAATCGGATGCTCGACCTGAAGCCGCGTGTTCATTTCGATGAAATAGAACGCACCGTCCTCGTATAGAAACTCGAACGTCCCGGCGCCGGAATAGCGCAACCGCGCCGTGGCGTCGGTCGCAAGCTTCGTCACCACGCCGCGTTCAGCGGCATTGAGGGCGGGCGAGGGCGTTTCTTCGAGGATCTTCTGGTGCTTGCGTTGCAGTGAACAGTCGCGTTCTCCGAGATGGACGGCGTTGCCTTCGCCATCGCCGAGAACCTGTACCTCGATGTGTCGCGGCCGATCGAGATAGCGTTCAAGATAGACCTCGGCATTGCCGAAGGCGGCGCGAGCTTCGGCCGAAGCGGCGGTGAAGGCATCGTCCATCATCGCGCCGGACGCGGCGACGCGCATGCCGCGGCCGCCGCCGCCGCCGGACGCCTTGACAAGAACCGGATAGCCAATGCGATCGGCGATGAGGCGCGCCTCCGCGGCATTGGCGACCGCGCCATCCGAGCCAGGCACGGTTGGAATGCCGAACCCACGCGCCGCCTCCCGTGCCGTGACCTTGTCGCCCATGAGGCGAAGGTGATCGGCGGTAGGGCCGATGAAGACGATGCCATGCTCCGTCACCATATCGGCGAAACGCGCGTTCTCCGAAAGAAACCCGACGCCGGGATGAATGGCGTCGGCTCCGGTGATCGACGCCGCCGACAGGATCGCCGGGATGTTGAGGTAGGAGTGCCTGGCCGGCGGCGGCCCGATACAGACGCTCTCGTCGGCGAGGCGGACGTGCATTGCATTGGCATCGGCGGTCGAATGCACGGCGACGGTGCGGATGCCCATTTCGCGGCAGGCGCGATGGATGCGAAGCGCGATCTCACCCCGGTTGGCGATCAGGACCTTCTCGAACATTCAGGCAAGGACGAGCAACGGCTGGCCGTATTCGACCGGCATGCCATCGCTGACATGGATCGCGGCGATCCGGCCGGCGCGCGGCGCGGCGATCTGGTTCATGACCTTCATCGCTTCGATGATGAGCAGGGTCTGGCCCGCTTCGACCGTGTCGCCGAGCCGGATGAAAGGTGGCGCTTCGGGCTGCGTCGCGAGATAGATCGTGCCGACCATGGGGGCCGTAACCGTGCCCGCAGGCTCGGCCAGAGGCAGAGGCGAACCGGTTGCGGCGGGCGCGACAGGGATCGCGACCGGCGATGGTTCGCCGCCGCGTCCACGGACCAGACGCACATGGCGACCGCCCTCGGCATAGTCGATTTCGACCAGATCGGTCTCGCGCAGCAGATCTGCAAGCGCGCGAACGAGATCGATGGCCGATCGATCAGGATCAGCGTTGGGAGCCTTCTTCTCAGCCATGCCAAGCGTCCGTCATGCCTCGCTCTCGTCGGTTTGCAAGAGCCGCCACAAGGCATCGAGGGCCAGGAGGTAGCCTTGGCTCCCGAGACCACAGATCAGGCCGTCGGCCGCCTGGCTGACATAGGAGACATGGCGGAACGGCTCACGCTTGAAGATATTGGAAAGATGCACCTCGATGATCGGCATCTCGGCGGCCTTCAGGGCGTCGAGGATGGCAATCGACGTGTGGCTATAGGCGCCGGCGTTGATGACGATGCCGGCGGCGCTGTTGCGGGCATCCTGGATCCAGGTGACGAGCTCACCCTCGTGATTGCTGTGACGGAAATCGAGCTTCAATTCAAGCTCGGCCGCGCGTTCCAGGCACGCCTCTTCGATATCGGACAGCGTTTCCGTGCCATAAGTCCCGGGTTCGCGCACGCCGAGGATGTTGAGGTTCGGACCGTTCAGAACGAGAATTGTCTCTCCGGCCATGCCGGTCGCTCCTCCAGTTTCCTGCCTTATAGCATGATGGCGACGATCCGCTCAAACAAGGCGCACCTCGATCTTGCCGCCCCGCTTGACAGCGCGGTCGCCGGGGCGAGACTCAAGGGCGCATCGCATTCGGGGTCATCGGGCGGGAGGTTTTTGCCGTGAAGCTTTATGGATTCTTTCGCTCGTCGGCGGCGTTTCGCGCCCGGATCGCGTTGAACCTCAAAGGGATCGATTACGAGCAAGTCCCGATCAACCTGCGTGCAAATCTGCAACGGGGCGCCGATTACCTCGATCTCAATCCGATGGGCATCGTTCCGACCCTGAAGGACGGCGAGACCATCTTGAGCCAGTCGCTGGCGATCATCGAATATCTCGACGAGACACATCCCGAGCCGGCGTTGCTGCCGGCGTTGCCGGCCGATCGGGCACGGGTCCGCGCCCTCGCGATGGACATTGCCTGCGAGATTCATCCGGTGAACAATCTTCGCATCCGCCGCTACATCCTTCACGAGCTTCACCATGAGGACAAGGCGCTGGAGCAATGGATGAATCACTGGACGAAGCTCGGTTTTGACGGGATCGAGCCGGCGCTGGCCCGCGACCGGCGCACCGGCAATTTCTGCCATGGCGACAGCCCGGGCCTTGCCGATTGCTGTCTCGTGCCGGCGGTATTCAATGCCCGCATCTATCCGAGCTTTGATATGGCACCCTATCCCGTAATCCGCCGCATCTTCGATAATTGCATGAAGCTCGATGCGTTTCAGCGAGCGCTGCCCGAGCGCCAGCCCGACGCCGTATGAGTCGGGGGAGCCGGCGCTCGCTGGCGTTCGTCCTAATCCTCGTCTTTGGCGTCGCGAATATGAATGTCGCGGCGCTCGCGGCGGCGATCGCCAATCCGGCGTTGCTACCAGGCCAGATCCTGGCGCTGCGGGGCGGGGAACGGAACGACCAGCAACTCCGCCTCGTCTTCGACAGGACGGAGAATGGCACGCCCGCGGCCCCTCTCAAGGTCGATATTGGCGCCGACTATTTCACCGTGATCGACGGGTCGAAGGAGTCGATCGACGATTTGAAATTGCATCGCCACTTCATTGTCGACAATGACAAGAAGACTCTGGTCAATTTGTCGCTGTTCGGTGAGGTGATGTTCCGAAGGGTCGAGTTGCTGCGCCGGATTCGATTGGCGCAATCACTCGCCAAGCCACCGAATCATCCGCCGCTGCCGCAAAGCCTCGACCGTTTCTGGATCGAGAGCGAACTGGGCATGACGTGGCGAGGTAGAAAAGAACCAGCGGCTTTAGTCGCCCAGCGACGGCAAGGCAACAAGGTCCAATTCGCGTATCATGGACAGGAGGTCGCCTCGTTCGTGCCGTCGGGCCGGGTCGTACCCGGCGGGCTGGGCCATAGTTTCCTGGCGTTTCTGCGCAACCAACTTCCGATCCATCCACGCATTATCGATGTCGTCGCGGGCGGCGGCGAGATACCCCAACGGCTCCAATTCATCAGCGAGGCGAAAGGGACGGGGGAACGGATCGTATTGACGCTTCGCCAAACCGATGTCGTGCATGCCGACTTTCCGCTGCCGCCCCACCTGACGCTCGTGCTGGTGCCGGGGGGGACCGGTGATCCCGATGCCGCGTTGATGCGCCAGGTGTTGCCGGACATGGTTAATGCGATCGCCGGCCGCGCCAATGGCGGGCCGCGATCGATCACCACCTATCGCGTCGCGATCGATAGGGCGATCCGGCACAACCACCGGTTCGAAGCGGTGCTACGCCTGACCGAGCTTGCGCTTCAATGGGGCCGGGACGCGGCGGCGTGCGATCCCGGGGATGGCCTTGGTCCTTGCCATTCCCGGCGCGAGATCGACCGGTTGATCCATGACGATTCGAGGTCGACCGCGCTGTTCAAGGCAGCGGCCCTTGAGAATAGCGCACCGGACAGCGCGATCCGCGTCTGGCGCGGCGTCACCGGCCAGGACGTGCCCGGGGATTATGTGGTCGACATTTTCCTGGCGCGGCTCCTGAGCCAGGAGGGCAAGCGTCAGGCGGCGGCCGAAGCATTTGTCCGGGCCTATGCCGGCGATCCCTACATTCCCTTGCTCTATCGCGAGCTTGGCAATCACTTCGCACGGGCATCCCGGTTTGATTTCGCATGGCTTTGCTATGATCTGGGTCGCGCTTTGCCGAAGCGTCGCGATCACGATGCGCTCGAGGGCATTGACGAAGTCGAACGGGAGATGCTGCGGGTCTATCCCGACCTGCTGTGACGGCACCTCGGCGGGGATGGTGGGCGCGGCAAGGATTGAACTTGCGACCCCCGCGGTGTGAACACGGTGCTCTCCCACTGAGCTACGCGCCCATCCCGACGGGATTTAGCGGCCGGCTCCGATCGCTGTCAAGCGACAGCCGGTCATGATCGTTTGCAAATCTTTATTCGGCTTTCCATCGAAGCCCGTTATGCTTTGGTCATGGCAAGTCGCCCCTTCGTCGCCGTGATCCTGGCTGCCGGGCAAGGCGCCCGAATGAAATCGGCCCTGCCCAAGGTGCTGCATGCCGTCGCCCATCGCCCAATGATCGCGCATGTGCTCGAAGCGGTCGCGCCATTGAAGCCGGCGCGCACGATCGTCGTGATCGCGCCAGGAATGGAACGGGCGATGCCGAACGCTCCCGGGATCGAATTCGCGGTCCAGAAGGAACCTCTGGGGACCGGACATGCGGTGATGGCAGCGGCCCCGATGGTTCACGGATTTGCCGGTGACATTCTTGTGCTTTATGGCGATACCCCGCTAATCACGCCAGATTCCATTGCGGCGCTGCGTGCCGCACGAACGGAAACGACGGCGCCGGCGATCGTCGTTGCGGGCATGCGACCCGATGCGCCGGGCGGGTATGCCCGACTCGTCACCGGTGTCGGTGGCTCGCTCGACGCCATTGTTGAGGCGCGTGACTGTGGCGACAGCGAGCGCGGCATCGGTTTCGTCAATGCCGGCCCGATGGCGGCGGATGCGGAAACCCTGTTGTCGCTTCTCGATATGATCGGCCGCGACAATGCACAGCGCGAATACTATCTGACCTCGGTGGTCGCGGCGGCACGCGCGCGGGGGCTTGCCTGCCGTGCGATCGAAGTGCCGGCCGATGACATGGCCGGCGCCAACGACCGGATCGAGCTGGCCGCGGTCGAGGCCCTGATGCAGCGCCGCTTGCGCAACCGGCTGATGCTGGCTGGGGTCGGGATGACGGCGCCCGATACCGTCTTTCTCGCCGCCGATACCGAGATCGGTCGGGACAGCATGGTCGGCCCTTATGTCGTGTTTGGCCCCGGCGTCAGGATCGGGCGCAATGTGGACATCGTCGGCTTCTGTCATATCGTGGGCACGGTGGCCGGCGATGGCGCGCGGATCGGTCCGTTCGCCCGGTTGCGGCCGGGCGCCGATCTTGCCGAAAACGTGCATGTTGGCAATTTCGTCGAGGTCAAGAATTCGCGGCTTGAGGACGGGGTCAAGGCCAATCACCTGGCCTATCTTGGTGACGCCGCCATCGGAACCCGCACAAATATCGGTGCCGGCACCATCACCTGCAATTATGACGGCATCGCGAAGCATCACACCGACATCGGCGCCGATGTCTTCATCGGCACCAAGTCCTCGCTGGTGGCGCCGGTGACGATTGCCGACGGCGCCATCGTCGCGGCGGGCAGCGTCATCACGGAGGATATCCCCGCCGAGGCATTGGCGCTGGGTCGCGCCCGCCAGACAACGAAGCCGGGCCGTGCCGCCGCATGGCGGCGTAAGCATACCCCGCGAAAAAAAGCGCCGCCCGGCTGATGTGCGGCATCATCGGGATCATCGGTCGCAAGGAGGTGGCACCGCTGCTCATCGACGGGCTGAGGCGGCTTGAATATCGCGGCTACGATTCGGCCGGGATCGCGACGCTGGCACCGGCGGATGGCCATATCGAACGCCGCCGTGCCGAGGGCAAGCTCGACCGGCTTATCGAACGTCTGGCCGCGGTGCCGGTCGCGGGCCGCATCGGCATCGGCCACACGAGGTGGGCGACGCATGGGGTGCCGTCCGAAACCAATGCCCATCCGATCGCCAGCGATCGCGTCGCCGTCGTGCATAACGGCATTATCGAGAATTTCCAGGCGCTGAAGGATGAGCTCGTGGCGCTCGGCCACACCTTCGAGACGGATACCGACACGGAGGTCGTGGTACGTCTCGTAACGCAATATCTGCACGACGGGTTGGGACCGGCAGCGGCGGTGGCGAAGGCCTTGCCGCGTCTCGACGGCGCGTTCGCGCTGCTGATGCTGTTTGCCGGGATCGACGATCTTCTTATCGGCGCGCGGCGGAACAGCCCGCTCGCCATCGGCTTCGGCGATGGTGAGATGTATCTCGGCTCGGACGCGTTGGCGCTCGCCCCGCTGACGCGGCGCATCCTTTATCTCGAAGAAGGGGACTGGGCGGAGGTCAGCCGCACGGGCGTCACCGTGCGCAATGGCGATGGCGCCGTGATGGAGCGGCCCGTGCGCGAGACCGCGCTTTCGGGCGCGCTCATCGGCAAGGGCAATCACCGCCATTTCATGAAGAAGGAAATCTTCGAACAGCCGGCGGTGATCGGCGATACCCTCAATGAGTTCGTCAATCCCGCCACGCGGCGGATCGTACTGCCAACCTTGCCATTCGACCTCAAAGGCCTGCCGAAGATCACGATTCTCGCTTGCGGTACCGCCTATCATGCCGGAATCGTGGCGAAATACTGGATCGAGGGCCTGGCGCGCGTTCCGGTCGAGGTCGATATCGCATCGGAATTCCGCTATCGCGCGGCGGCGATGCCGGCGGGCGGCCTCGCTATCCTAGTCTCGCAATCCGGCGAGACGGCGGACACGCTCGCCGCGTTGCGCTATGCGCGCGGGCAGGGCCAGCACATTCTCGGCGTCGTCAATCAGAGCGAGAGCACCATCGCCCGCGAAAGCGACATCGTGCTCGGCACGCATGCCGGGCCTGAGATCGGTGTCGCATCGACCAAGGCGTTCACGACGCAGCTCGCCGTGTTGGCATGCTTTACCATTGCGCTGGCGCGGGCGCGGGGGGCGATCGAACCGGCGCTGGAGGCGGCGCTGTCGGTGGCGCTCGCTGAGGTGCCGGGGCGCGCCGGCGAGCTTCTCAATGAGGACGATCGGATTGCGGCCCTGGCCGCGACCATCGCCGAGGCGCGGGACGTGCTCTATCTTGGTCGCGGCACCTCGTTTCCCCTGGCGCTCGAAGGCGCGCTGAAGTTGAAGGAAATTTCCTATATCCATGCCGAAGGCTATGCCGCCGGCGAGATGAAGCACGGGCCGATCGCCCTCATCGACGAGAATGTGCCGGTGGTCGTGATCGCGCCTCGAGACTCCCTCTTCGATAAAACCCTGTCCAATGTCGAGGAGGTGATCGCGCGCGGCGGCAAGGTGGTGCTGATCTCCGAGGCGAGCGGCCTTCGGCGGTTCGACGGCCGGCTGCTGGCCGGGATCGAGGTGCCGCCCTGTGAACCCTTCGTGGCACCGATTCTCTATGCCGTGCCGATCCAACTCCTTGCCTATCACGTCGCCGTGCTGAAGGGCACCGACGTCGACCAGCCGCGAAACCTCGCCAAGAGTGTGACCGTGGAGTAGGGTCTTCTGATGCCTCAATACGATTTTGACATGATCACCATTGGCGCCGGGTCGGGTGGCGTCGCGAGTTCGCGCCGTGCCGGCTCCTATGGCGCGCGCGTCGCGATTTGCGAGGACAGCCGCGTTGGCGGCACCTGCGTCATTCGCGGCTGTGTGCCGAAGAAGTTCCTGGTCTATGCCGCCGAATTCGCCGATGCCTTCGCGGATGCGGCGGGTTATGGCTGGACGGTGCCGGAGCCCGATTTCGACTGGTCCACCCTCATCGCCAATAAGAACCGGGAGATCGATCGCCTCGAAGGCATCTATCGCGATCTCCTCAAGAACGCCAACGTGACACTGTTCGAGGGCAGGGCGCGGATTTGCGATGCCCATACTGTCGAGCTTCTCGGCAAGCGCCATACCGCGGCCAATATCCTCGTCGCCACCGGCGCACGGCCCGTCCTGCCGCCGATCCCGGGCATTCAGCACGCGATCACGTCTAATGAGGCGCTCGAATTACCGCATCGCCCGGAACACATCGTCATTGTCGGCGGCTCCTACATCGCCTGCGAGTTTGCCGGCATCTTCAGGGGTGTCGGCAGCGAAGTGACCGTGGTGATCCGGGCCGACCAGATCCTGCGCGGTTTCGACGACGACATTCGCGCCACGCTGACGGAGGAAATGGCCGCGCGGGGCATCGTGATCCGTGCCCATACCGAGATCGCCGAGATCGAACGGCTGGGCGGGGGCGTGTCGCTCACCACGACGCGCGGCGACCGGCTCGATGCCGATTGGGTCATGTATGCCACCGGCCGGGCGCCCTATACCGCGAATATGGGGCTTGCCGAGGCAGGCGTTGCCTTGAAGCCCGACGGCGCCGTCATCGTCGATGAGCGCTCGCGCTCCTCGGTGCCGAGCATCTTTGCCATCGGCGATGTGACGGGCCGGATCAATCTGACCCCCGTCGCGGTCGCCGAGGGACGGGCGCTGGCGGAGACTCTCTTCAACGACAATCCCCTCATCATGGACCATGACAACGTCGCGAGCGCGGTGTTCAGCATCCCGCCGGTGGCAACGGTGGGCCTCAGCGAGGCCGCGGCGCGGCGCGCGTTCGACACCGTGGATATTTATCGCGTCCGTTTCAGGCCGATGAAGCATGCGTTATCGGGACGCGACACCCGCACCATGATGAAGCTGGTGGTCGATCGCCGCAGCGATCGTGTCGTCGGCTGTCATATGGTGGGCGCCGATGCGCCGGAATTGATCCAAGGGCTCGCCGTCGCCGTTAAATGCGGCGCGACCAAACGCCAATTCGACGAGACCGTGGGCATCCATCCGACCGCCGGCGAGGAATTCGTGACCATGCGCGACAAGGTGCCGGACCGGAACAGCGAGGCCGCGGAGTAAGGTTAACGCCGGGCGGGCCGACCCTGTTCAGTCACCGTTAACCATCTTGTGCGATGGTTCGGCGATGGAAATCCGATCGCCAGCGCTTCAGCAATTGTTTGCGCATTGGGCGCTTTGCACGCCTTCGCCTTATCCAAGGCGGGCGGCATTCGGCCTGAGTGATCTGCGCTTCGTCCTCGGCGGCATGTCGCTGATCGAGGTCTATTACGAACCGTTGCGTTTTCTTTATCGCTCGCAGGGAGCCGAGATCACGGCTTGGCTCGGCTTTGACCTGACTGGCAAATTCATCGAGCAATGTGCGAACCCGCGCTGGGCCGCCCGGACGCTGGAGCAATTGCGCGACGTGGTGATTACCGGCGCGCCTGCCATTGCCTGGCATCTCGACGAGATGGTCGGCCACCAGTGCTGGAACATCGAAGCGTTGGTGCTGCCGATCTCGCGCGATGGTACCAATCTCGACATGCTGATCAGCGCCGTCGAGCGTCACCGCCACGATGCCGACAAGCATGGCCGGCTGGTCGCCGCCCCGCTTCCGCGGAAGCCAGCTCACGCCACGCTGAGGGCGCCCTAAGCATCCGCCTTCCCGGCAAGCTGTCGGCCTGGGCTTACCACCGCGCCTCGAACCGCCACAGATCTGCTTCAAGACGCCATTCGAGGCGCGCCTTTGCGCTGCGGGCAAGGAATGCGGCACAGGCTGCGCCGGGATGCGCGGTGCCGAACGTGGTGCCCGCGCAAGCCGCGACCGGCGTGAAATGGCCCGGCGTGCGCCACAGGCTGGCGCCGCCGACGAAACCGTAAGCGATGCTGTTGCGGGACAAGGTGACGAGCTGTGGAAAGTCCAAATGGTATTCCCGGGTGGCAAGGACGTATTCGTGCGTCAGATCGATGCGCTCCACCCCTTCGTCATCGGTCGACAGCGCCACCGGCACCCCGGCCCGCCAATAGGTCATGAAGGGATGGCGGTCGCCGGTAACGCCGAGAATGTCGGCGTTGCTGGTAAGGTTGATCTCGACCAGGATGTGCTTCTTCGCCATCTCGGCCATCAATTGCCGCCAATGATCCTCATGAAAGATATCGACGCCGTGGCCGATGCGCTGGGCGTGGGCGATCTCCACCGCCTGGCGGACGTGGAAGCGCAGATCCGCGGGCCGGACGCCGCGCAGCCCCGGAACCAGCTCGCCGGCATGAAGCGACATCGGCACCTTGGGATAAAGCCGGTGGAGATAGCCCAGCATCTTCATATCGATTGTGTAATTCCGCAGGCTGATCGGGTTGTCCTCCGCGCCGACGATATTGAGGCCGACGAAGCGCGGATCGGATCGCACCAGGCGAAAGGCAAGGACATCCTCGGCGAACACCTCGGCGGGCGGATAGGTGCGGATGATCTGGGCGAGATAGCGCACTGTCACGGCACAACCCGGCGATGCCCGGGCCGGCTCGGCGCAGTGGAGCAGGGTCCGCGCCCGGGCCTCGTACCGGTCCACGCTCTGGCGCACCGGTGATACGATCCGGTCGATCCCGGCACGCCGCAGCGCCCGTCGCATCCGGCCGAAATTGCGGTGCCAGCCGATTGTCTTGCCGAGGCGCCGCGCTGCCGGCATGCCCGGCGACAACATCAGCTCGAGATAGAGGACATGGTCCCGCGCCGCCTGGGTCAACGCTTCGGCAAGCATATCGCCCTCACGTCCGCGCTCGGCCGGGGCAAACTTGTCGAATGCGGCAAAGAAATGATCGTGCCGGGCCTGGATGCCGCCATGAAAGCCCTTCATCGACAGCGACCCGATGAGGGCGGCATCGAGCGCCGGATCGTGCCGCGCGGCCGCGGCCGGAATGAGGTCACCCTGGCAGGGCGGCGGCACTAGAGCCAGCTTACGCCGATCGATGCACAGGCCATCGGCGATCGCCCAAAGGATGTAGCTTTCGGCATAGACCGTGCCGGACAAGTGGTTGTGGAGATTGCCGCCTTTCGGGAAGGCTCGCAGGAACGCCGTGAGCAACGCCGGATCGTCGCGGATGGCATCGAGATGCCGTGTCGTGGCTTCGAAGGCATCGCGCGGCGTTGGGGCGCAGGCGGCCAGTGCGGCGAGGACCAGGAACGCCAGCCAAGACGATCTTACGAGCCGGAGCCACGACGAACTCCGGCGGAGACGATCACCCGGCCGACTTGTGCATTGCTGCGCCATTTTTTCAGCTTCTGCCAGAGTACCGCCAACAGCGTTACGCCGATTCCGATCGCCATGACAACCCAACCCGGGCGCAACCCCGCCACCAGCATGAAATTGGCCTGCCATACCCGGCCCGCCATGACGCCGGTGAAGATCGCGTAATAGCCGTATTCGCCGACCGCGGTCAGGATGCTGGTGCCGATGGTGAGCAAAAGAAGCACGAGCGGCGTCGCGGCCCGGCGCACGCCGAGCCAATGCGCGAGGAGACGATAGATCAGAAGCCAGCCGATCACCCCGGCGAACCAGGTCGGCTCATAGACGTTGAGCTTCGACTGGATGAAATAATGGATGGTGCCGAGGATGGCCGCGACATAGACGAGGCGATGGAGGGTCTGCCAGCGCCGCTTGAGGCGGCGCATCATGGCGTCGGTCGAGGTGACGGCGAGCGCTGCCAGCGTTAGCAGCGTGACGAATCCGATGGTGAGGTAGAAGCGCTCGGCGATCTCCGTCGCCACCGTGCCGAGGCGGAAATTTTCGTCGACGATATAGAAGCTGAAATGAGTGAGAAGATAGGTGAATGCGGCCACGCCCAGCATGCGCCGGATCAGCGTTACTCGCCGCTGGGCGAAGATTTGGCGAAAGGGCGTGATGGCGAGGGTGATGGCGAGCAGGCGGATGCCCCAAAGCCCGGTCTCGTGGATGACTTCGAGGATCGGCCGGGCGCCGAGCTCGCCCATTTCAAAACCATAGAGGGTGACGAGCCCGGGAATGAATAGGGCAACGAACACCGGCGCCTTCAGCCGCGACCAGCGGCCGGCATAATCGAGCCAGGGAAGCCGTTGCGACAAGGGCCGGGATGATGCCAAGGAAGTTCGCCTCTATCGGACCAGGGATTCCAGCATACGGCGTTTCATCATGGGCGCAAATTCACGCATCGGTGACGGGAACGCTGGCGGTGCCGGGCCGGCGCCGATATGATCGCCGGATCAAACCGGCGTCGTCATGCGCCGAGACAAGAGCCTCGGGAGGATTGAGATGAGACTGGGTCCGGCTATCCGCAATCTGAATTCGGGACGGGGGCGGCGTTGGGCCGCACGTCTCGCGCTGCCGGCATTGCTGGCGCTCGGCGTATCCGGCTTGGCGCCACCGGCGATCGCGGCGGGATCGTCGCAGCCCTTCATCGTCGCGACCAGCGCCGAGCCCGATTCGATCGACATCACCCGCGGCATCTTTCCGCCGGTCAACTACGTCTCGCTGCGCAACATCTATGAGGCGCTGTGGGGCTATGCCAATGACGGCAAGGTAAAGCAGACGGTCGCGACCTGGACTGTCTCGCCCGACCACAAGGTCATCACCTTTCACCTGAAGCATGGGATTCATTTCCAGTCCGGCGACGAGCTGACGGCCTCGGACGTGGTCTTCGGCTATGACCGCCTCGTCAAGCTGACGCATCCATTCATGCGTCACGCCAAGTTCATCCAGAGCGTGAAGGCGCTCAACAAATACACGGTACAGATCGTCTTCAAGAGGCCCGACGTCACCTTCTTCAACGGCGTCAGCCTGTTTCCCGCCGACAAGGCCTATCACGATCGGGTCGGCGAGAAATATTTCCAGGATCACCCGGACGGCATCGGCCCCTACAAGTTCGTCCAGTACAAGCGCGGCCAGTACATGGATATGGAGGCGTGGCCCGGCTATTACGGCAAGCAGCCACAGATCAAGCATGTCCGTTTCATGTTCGTGAAGGACAACCAGACCCGCGTTGCGATGCTGGAGGCGGGCGATGCCGACATGATCATGGACGCGCCCTTCACCGAGGTGGCGAAGCTTAAATCCGAGGGCTTCAATGTCGTGAAATTGCCGGCGAATCCGACGGTCAGCATCGAGTTCGACATGCTGAACACCAAGGCGCCGTGGCACGACATTCGGGTCCGTGAGGCGATCGCCCATGCCGTCGATGCGGGCGCGATCATCAAGGGGTTGTTCGAAGGCGTGCCGGACCGCTATCCGCGGCTGGCGCCGGGCGAAGCCGGTTTCGATCCGACGCTCAAGAACTACACCTACAATCCGAAACTGGCGAAGAAGCTTCTTGCTGAGGCCGGTTATCCCCACGGCTTCACCATGCCGCTCTATTACACCGGCGGCTTCTTCTATGGCTTCCGCCAGACCACCGAGGCGGTGGTGCTCTATCTGAAGCAGGTCGGCATCATCTGCGACGTCCATGAACTCGAAGGTCCGAAGGGCTTCTCCTTCGTCGCCAACGTCGCGAAACATCCCAATATTCCCTACGTCTCCATCTCCGGCATGCCGATCGCCAATTCCGGCCTGCCGTCGCTCGAGGCGCTCTATCTTTCCTTCTATCCGTCGTCGCCCTTCGTGCTCTACCACTATCCCGAGATCATCAACGGCATCAACCAAGCTCAGTCGGAGCTCGATCCGGTAAAACGCGCCGACGACATCAAGCGTATGAACAAGTTCCTCTATGACCAATATGCCTCGATCACCCTGTGGGATGGCATGTCGGTCTTCGCCATGAAGAAGAACGTGCATTACCAGCCGATCGAGCATCGCATGCCGTTCCTGGTCATGGAAAACGTCCATGTGACGAAATAGGGCAACTGGCAACCCGATCCCTAGGGCTTCGCTACCGGCGGCGGCGGAAGGATGACCACGCGGTCGACCCGGCGACCGTCCATCAGGGTCACTTCGAAGCGATAGCCCGAGACGGTGGTGTGGTCGCCCACCTTGGGAATGCGGTTGATGCACGCCATGATGAAGCCGCCGAGGGTGTGAAAATCGCCCTCGCCCTCGCCGGGCAGCATGGGGAGGCCGATCGCGTCCTTGACGGCATCGACCGGCGCCATGCCGTCGATCAGCCAGGACCCGTCGTCGCGACGTTGGATCGCGCGATCCTCCGGCGCGTCCAGCGACGCGATGTCGCCGACCAGCGACGTCATGAGGTCGTGAAGGGTCAGCAGGCCTTCTAGTTCGCCGTATTCATCGACGACCAGCGCCATCGGTTCGCCCGAGGCCTTGAAGATTTCGAGCGCGCGCAACGCCGTAACGCTGGCCGGGACATAGAGCGGCGGCCGCATCACCGCCCCCAAGTTGAACGACTCGCCGGACAAGGATTGGGCCAGAAGCTGCTTGCCGGCGACGATGCCGGTCGCTTGCGGCGGCTCGCCCTCGACCACGGGAAAGCGCGAATAGGGACTCGTCATGATCTTGGCGCGGTTGTCGGCATCGCTGTCGGCTAGATCGAGCCATTCGATCTGGATGCGGGGCGTCATCACGGCGCTCACCGCGCGGTCGTCGAGCCTGAGCGCCATCTGGACGATAGCGGTCTCGATGCGCTCGAAATGGCCGGCGGCGGCGCCTTCCCGCATCATGATGGTGATCTCCTCGTCCGTGACGGGCGAGGGTTCGCTGGCGCGCAGCAGCAGCGCCCACAGCACCAGCGAGCTTGACCGTTCGAGGAACCATTCGATCGGCCGGGCCGCCACGGAAAGGAAACGCAACAGCCGCGACAGCGCGCTGGCGATCGCCTCGGGCCGGGACAGGGCGATGCGCTTCGGCACCAACTCGCCCAGGATCAGCTCGAAATAGGAAATCAGCAGCACGACAAGGGCGAAGCTGATCGCGGTGGCGTGGTGCGCGATCCAGCCGCCTTGATGTTCGAGCCAACGGTCGAGCACCTCGGCGATGGTGGCACCGCCGAGGACGCTGGTCAGCACATTGATGGCGGTGATGCCGATCTGGATGGTCGACAGGAAGCGGCCGACATGCTGCTTCAACTCGATCGCGACCCGGGCGCCTTCGCGGCCATCTTCGGCGGCCTGTTGCAGCCGGGCCTGACGGGCTGAAACGATCGCCATCTCCGCCATTGCGAAGAACCCATTCAGCAGAATCAACAGGAAGATGACGAGAATCGTGACCCACAACATGCTGGAGAGGCTCCGGCGTTGCCCGTGCGTGCAGATACAGAAACAAAAAACCGCTCCGAAAGGACGCTAATATGATTCGTTAGCGTACAACAATATTTCGCGGTTTCCATGGTGTAACGTCGCAATCTGGCGCTCCGCCCCGAATTTGCGGTGTTGCATGCCCGGGCGAAATGTTAAGACCAGACCGGAATATGGAGGATGTCCACCAGCCTGGAGAGAGAACATGGCACATAAGACCGCGAACAAGATCGGCCGGCGCAGCGTCCTCAAGGGTGCGGCGGCGGGCGTCGCCCTGGGCGCGCTCGGCGGCACCGCCTTTGCCGCGCCGCGCCCGGTCAAGATAGGCCTCGTCGGCACCAAGACCGGCGGTCTCGCCGTGTTCTATGAGGGCATGCCCTACGTCATCGACCTCATCAAGAAGGAGATCGGCTCCAGCATCGAGGTTGCGGGCGCCAAGCATCCTTATGAGATTCTGTTCCGCGATTCGGAATCGAACCCGAACCATGCCTCGAACGTCGCTCAGGACCTGATCTTCAATGAAAAGGTCGATCTGATGCTGACCTGGTCGGGCCCGTCCACCGTTCATCCCGTCTCGGATCAATGCGAGGCGAACGGCGTCCCGTGCATCAGCACGGTCGATCCCTTGGATACCTATTTCTTCGGCCGTGGCGCGCCGAAGCACGGTTTCGACTGGACCTATAATTTCTTCTGGAACGGCGCCGAATATTCCCATGCCTGCATCGGTGCCTGGAACCAGCTCAAGACCAACAAGGTGATCGGCGGCCTGTGGCCCAACAACGCCGCCGGCGAGGCCCATGCCCGCACCGCGCCGCCGATCCTGAAAAAGGCCGGCTTCACCGTGGTCGATGCCGGGCGGTTCGATCTGCCGTCGAATTATACCGCGCAGATCGCCGCCTTCAAATCGCATCAGGTCGAGATCGTGCAGGGCGTCATGCCGCCGCCGCAATTCACCCTGTTCTGGAACGCGGCGGCGCAGCAGAATTTCAAGCCGAAGGCGGTGATTATGCTGCAATCGGCGGAATTCGCCGCCGGCCTCATTCCCCTTGGCGCCCGTGCCTATGGTCTTGCCGCGGATATCTGGTGGTCGCCCGCCTATCCCTACCGCTCGAAGCGGACCGGCATCTCATCAAAACAATTGGCGGATGGTTATGAGAACGCTGCCGGCAAGCCGTGGGTGATGCCGCTCGGCATGTACCATGCCCTCTTCGAGGTGGCGTTCGACGCCTTGGGCAAGGCGGCGGCGCTGAAGCCCGCCGCCATCCGCGACGCCATCCGTTCCAACCGCTATGACACCACAGTCGGCCCAATCGATTTCCGCAAGGGGCCGTTCCCCAATACCTCGGCGACGCCGGAGGTTCTGGGGCAATGGTGGAAGGGCAAGAAATTCCCACTGACGCCGCTCGTCGAATCGAACACGCTCTACCCGCATATCCCGCTCCAGGCGGAGTTCCGGCCGATTTCCTACTGACCGGTCGCGACTGCGGTGACGAACCAAGACGGCCGGCGCGACGCGGCGCCGATGTTGGAACTCATCGGCGTGTCGCGCCGGTTCGGCGGTCTCACCGTGATCGACCATCTCGACCTGACCATCGGCGCGGGCGAGATCGTCGGCATCATCGGGCCGAACGGCGCCGGCAAGACGACGCTGTTCAATGTGATCGGTGGCGTCTTGCCGCCGAGCGGCGGGCGCCTCGTCTATCGCGGCCGCGACATCACCCATATGCGGGTCTGGGACCGCTCGCGGCTCGGCATCGGCCGCACCTATCAGGTGCCAAAGCCGTTCTTCAAGATGAGCGTCTATGAGAATGTGCTGGCGGCGGCGGTGCATGGCGGCGGCCTTGCCGTGCGCCAGGCCCGCGACCGGGCGGAGTCGGTCCTCGACAAGACCGGCCTCATCCATCGTGCCGATCTTCCGGCGGAGCAATTGTCGCTGCTCGATTTGAAACGGCTGGAGCTGGCGAAGGCGATGGCGCAGGAGCCGGAGCTTCTCCTCCTCGACGAGATCGCGGGCGGCCTTACCGAAGCGGAATGCGATGTCGTCCTGGACATCGTGCGCGACACCCACGCCCATCATGGCACCACCGTCGTCTGGATCGAGCATGTGATCCAGGCGCTGCGCCGCATCGCGACGCGGATGGTGGTGCTCTATGGCGGCGGCGTCATCGCCGACGATGCACCCGATGCCGTGCTCGCCGATGAGCGGGTGCGCGCGGTCTATCTCGGCGAGACCGAGGAGGTGTGATGGGTGATGCGCCGCTCCTCGCCGTGCGCGCGCTCGAGGTCTATTACGGCAAGTTCGAGGCCGTCCATGGCGTCGATCTGGAGATCGCGGCGGGCGAGATCGTTTCCATCATCGGCGCCAACGGCGCCGGCAAATCCTCGCTCCTCAAGGCTATCATCGGCCAGGTCGATCGCATCGAAGGCGAAATCGTGTTCGCCGGCGAGAACCTCAAGGGCAAATCCACCGCCGCGATCGTCGCAAATGGCATCGCCCTGGTGCCCGAAGGGCGGCGTCTCTTCCCGTCGCTCACCGTTGAGGAGAATCTGATCCTTGGCTGGGAAGCCGGCCGCAAGGGCGAAATGACGCTCGCGGGCGTGTTCGAGCTATTTCCCGTGCTTCGGGAGAAGCGGCGGCAGAAGGCGCGCGAGCTCTCGGGCGGCCAGCAGCAGATGGTCGCGGTGGGGCGCGCGCTGCTCGCCAATCCCATGCTTCTCCTCTGCGACGAGCTCAGCCTCGGCCTCGCCCCGACCATCATCAACGACATCTACAAGCTCATCCCCCTGATTCGCGAGCGCGGCATCGGCATCATCGTGGTGGAGCAGGATATCGGCCGCTCGCTGGCCGTCGCGGACCGGTTCTATTGTATGCTCGAAGGCAATTTTTCGCTGACTGGCCGACCGGGAGACGTCGACCGCCAGACCGTCATGAAACACTATTTTGGGCTATAGCGGGTCATGTTGGGCGCGTGGACGAACCAGGTCATCCAAGGCATCCTCAGTGGCGGGCTCTATGCGATGTTCGCGCTGGGGCTGTCGCTCTCCGTCGGCGTCATGCGGCTCGTCAATATCGCGCATGGCGATTTGATCGTGCTCATCGGCTTCGCGCTGGTGTCGCTGTGCGCGGTGCTGGGCGTCTTTCCCTTCATCGCGATGGCGATCCTGCTGCCGCCGGCCTTCCTCTTCGGCTATCTCCTCCAGAAGTTCCTGTTTCAGCGCATCGTCGGCAAGAACATTCTGCCGGTGATCCTGGTCACGTTCGGCCTCTCCATCATCATCGAGAACGGCCTATTGCTGGGCTATGGCCCCGATCCGCGGCAATTGCCAGGCGGGAACTTGGAGATCGCTTCGCTTCATCTCGGTGCCGGGGTCAATCTTGGCGTCTTTTCCCTGGTCACCTTCGGCGCGGCGGTGGTGCTGATCTTCCTCCTCGATGCGTTTCTCTATCGCAGCCGCACCGGCGCCAAGATGCGCGCCGTCTCCGACGATGTCGCCTCGGCTGATCTCATCGGCCTCTCTTCGAAGCAGATCTACGCCATTGCCATGGGGATCGTGATGGTGACGATCGCAATCTCCGCCTGCTTCATGGGGATGACGACGGATTTCGATCCATCCTCGGGCCCGAGCCGGCTCCTCACCGCGTTCGAGGCGGTGATGATGGGCGGTCTCGGCAGCCTCTGGGGCACGCTCATCGGCGGCATCATGATCGGCCTCGCCCAGGCGATAGCGGCCCAGATCGACATCACCTGGGAGGTGGTGGCGGGGCACCTCCTTTTTCTCCTCGTCTTGAGCATTCGGCCGCAAGGCCTGTTGCCGAAGGACTAGGCCGATCCGATGGGGCTCACGCCGGCACAGCGGGCACTGATGCTGGGACTGCGGGCGCTGGTCGCGGCGGCGGTGATCGCGCTCGCCGCGGGTCCGGCCTATCTCGATATCGTCGGGCTGCGCTTCTTCGCCGATGTGTTCTCGATGCTGGTGCTGGCGATGATGTGGAATTTGCTCGCCGGCTATGCCGACATCGTCACCGTCGGGCAACAGGCGTTTGTCGGCGTCGGCGCCTATGCGCTCTATGGTTTTGCGGTGAAGATGGGTCTCAGCCTGCCGATCGCGATCCTTGCGGCCGGCTTCCTCTCCTTCCTTATCAGCATTCCGGTGATGGTGGTGGTGTTCCGGCTGCGCGCCGCCTATCTCGCCATCGGCACCTGGGTGGTGGCGGAGGTCTTTACCCTCGTCGCGGCGAAGTTGCCGGGCTTCGGCGGCGCCACCGGGGTCGGCCTTCCCGGCTCGGTCATCCGTGCCGTCGGCGCGACCGTCGAGAGCCGTTTCAGCCATCTCTACTGGCTGACCTTCGGCCTCGCCGTCATCGCCTTCGTCGCGACCGGCCTCTTGTTGCGCTCGCGCTTCGGCATCGGTCTCACCGCGATGCGCGACAATGAGGAGGCGGCCGGCGCGATCGGCGTCAACCTCGTCCGTGCCCGGATCGTGTCCTTCCTCTGGGCGGGCCTGTTCCTCGGCCTAGCGGGCGCGCTCTATACCTTGCAGAATCTGATGATTGAGCCCGACGCCTCGTTCAGCCTCATCGACTACACCGTCTATGTCATCTTCGCCGTGGTGATCGGCGGCATCGGCAGCATCGAAGGTTCGATCATCGGCGTCCTCATCTATATCGGGCTGCGCAACGTGTTCACCGCCTATGGCAATCTTTACCTGATCTTCCTCGGTGTCATTTCGATCGTCGTGATGCTGGCGGAGCCGCGCGGCATCTGGGGCCTCATCCGGTATGTCCTGCCGGAGGACATCATCCTCGTCTCCCACCGCTATCGCCCGCGCCGCGCCAAGGCGCGGTGAGCCGCCGTTCCGTCGCCCGGGGCAAGGCCGGGCAAAGGCTTTGTTCGCGGTCGCGCTTGGGGTAGCATGGCGGGTCCTATACTTTCGATTGCGTTCCCGTGGATCAACTCATACCGCCTTATTTGAAGCCGGCGTCACACTCGCAATTTGCGCCGTTCGGCCCGGGGCGCGAGGTGTATGCCGCGCTCGATCTCGGCACCAACAATTGCCGTCTTCTGGTAGCGCGCGGCACCCGGCGCGGCTTTCGCGTGGTCGATGCCTTTTCGCGGATCGTGCGGCTCGGCGAAGGGCTGGCCACGACCGGGCGGCTCTCGGAGCCGGCGATGGCGCGCACCATCGAGGCGCTCAAGATTTGCGCCGAGAAGGTTGCGGCGCGCCAGGTTCACCGCGCCCGCTATGTCGCGACCGAGGCGTGTCGCCGCGCCGCCAATTGCACGGGCTTCCTTGCCCACGTCCATGACGAGACCGGCATCACGATCGAGATCATTTCGAGCGCCGAGGAGGCGCGCCTCGTCGTCGCCGGCTGCGCGCCGCTGCTCGATCCCGCCGTCCCGCGCGCCGTCGTGATCGATATCGGCGGCGGCTCGACCGAGCTTGCCTGGCTGGCGCTCGCGGATGGCAAGCCCCCGGAGATCCTGGCGGCGACATCGGTACCGCTCGGCGTCGTCACCATGAGCGATCGCTATGGCGGCCGCGTTGTCACCCCGGAGAGCTATGAGGCGATGGTCGCCGAGATGCGACGGTGGGTGGCGGCCTTCGATGCCGACCACGGCATCGCCGAGGCGATCGCGGCGGGCGGGGTGCAGATGCTGGGCAGTTCCGGCACCGTGACGACGCTGGCCGCGGTTCATCTCGACCTGCCGCGTTACAACCGCGCCGCCGTAGATGGGTTCACCATGGCCTTCACCGACATCGTCGGCATTTCGCATCAGCTTGCCGAGATGGATTACGCGGCGCGCGTAGCCCATCCCTGTATCGGCAGCGACCGGGCCGATCTCGTCATCTCGGGCTGCGCCATCTTGGAAGGCGTGTGCCAGGTGTGGCCGGTCGGACGACTGCGCGTCGCCGATCGCGGCATCCGCGAAGGTATCCTCACTCGACTGTTGGCGGCGGGGCGGTGAGCCGCTTGTGGTCGGTGTTCCCGTGACCGAGGCGCCGGCGTTCTTGGCCGAACTGCTGAATAACATTGCTGGCGGCGACCGGCAATCCTTCGCCGAGCTTTATCGTCGTGCCTCGCCGAAACTATTTGCCATCGCCGTACGAATCTGTGGGCGCAGGGATTTGGCTGAGGAGGTGCTTCAGGAAAGCTTCATCGCGATATGGCGGCAGGCGAGCGGCTATAATCCCGCCAAGGGCGCACCGATGACCTGGCTCATGACCATCGTGCGGCACCGGGCGATCGATCAGCGCCGCCGACGCGGCAATCTCGCCGACGCGACCAGCGGCTCGGAGGATGCCGCGATGGCGCTGGTCACGACCGCCATCGACCGCGCCGACCGCGGCGCCGAGCTCCGGGCGCTCACACGCTGTCTCGACCAGCTCGACGCAACGCCGCGCCGGGCGGTGATGCTGGCGTACCTCTATGGCTACAGCCATGAGGAGTTGGCGACGCGCCTTGACGCGCCCTCCGGGACGATCAAGAGCTGGCTCCGGCGCAGCCTCGAACGCTTGAAACGGTGTCTCGACGGATGAAATACGACGATCCGAAACTGCGCGAACTGCTCGCCGGCCGCTATGTCCTCGGCACTATGCAACGCCGCGCGCGTGCGCGGTTCGACCGGCTGATCGCGGCCGAGCCCTCCTTCTGCACCGAGGTTCGGCAATGGGCGGAGATTTTCTCCCCGATCGACGAGGCGGAAGTGCCAGAGGCGCCGCCGCAACAGGTCTGGGAGGCCATCGAGGGAAGGCTCGGTCCGATCACCGCGACGGCACCCGCGCGACCGCGGCGGCCATGGTTCGACTCCTTGCGTCTCTGGCAAGCGACCACCGCTCTCGCGATTGGCGTCGCGATCCTGTTGGCGGTCCTGCTCGGCACGCGGCTATCGCCCGAATTGTCGCCCGCGGCTCGCCCGATGGTCGCAATCCTCTCCGGGTCCGACGGCATCCCGGCCTGGCTGGTTCAAGCCGGCGCCGCGCCCGGTCGGGTGACGGTTTCGGCCCTGGCGCCGCAACCGCTCTCACCCGGGCACAGCTTTGAATTATGGGCGATTGCCGGCCACGGCGCACCGCGTCCGCTCGGCATCGTGCCGCCACAACCTCGCCACCCGCTCGTGCTCGCCGCTTCGGCCGTGCCGGCTCGGGGCGGCGTGCTTGCCATCAGTCTTGAACCCAAGGGTGGCTCGCCGACGGGGAAACCGACCGGACCCGTCCTCTACAAGGGAAAAATCTTCACCGACTTGGAGTAGATCATCGCCTATCTAAAAAAGGCAACGAAGCCCCCGCATTGAGCCGAGGGGGCCTCGGGGTTAGGATGCTGCGTGGATGATCAATGACCCCTCATCGCGAGAAGGCGAAGCCGCATGGTGCGCCGACGGACGCCCGCGCGCCGACACAGCGCGTCAAGACGGCGAAGGGCCGCAAATTATCCTCAACCCGGTGGCTCGAGCGTCAACTCAACGATCCCTATGTCGCGGCGGCGAAGGCCCGCGGCTATCGTAGCCGCGCCGCCTTCAAGCTTCGGGAACTCGACGATCGCTTCCACTTTCTGAAGCGCGGAAAGCGCGTCGTCGATCTCGGCGCCGCGCCGGGCGGCTGGACCCAAGTGGCCGTCGAGCGGGTGGGCGAGGGCAGGGTGGTCGCCATCGACCTGTCCCCGATGGAACCAATTCCGGGCGCGATCATGCCGCTGCAAGCCGATTTTCTCGACGAACATGCCCAAGAAATCCTGCTTTCAGCCCTGAAAGGACCGCCCGATATCGTGCTGTCCGACATGGCGGCGCCGGCGACCGGCCATGCCGCGACCGATCATCTGCGCATTCTTGCGCTGGTCGAAGCGGCCTATGACTTCGCCCGCGACCACTTGGCGCCGGGCGGCACCTTTGTCGCCAAGGTGTTCCAGGGCGGCACCGAGCGCGAATTGCTGGATCGAATGAAAAAGGACTTCGCCAGCCTGCGCCACGCCAAGCCGCCCTCGAGCCGCGCCGAATCCGCCGAAACCTATGTGGTGGCGGTGGGGTTTCGCAGCCTGAACAAAACTGCGATTAAGGCAGAAACGGACCAAAAATAACGATCCCGATCTGCCCCTTTTGAAGCGCGAGGTGCAATCGGAGCAAGGTTCGCGTGCCACGATCGATCGCGATCGTATCCTCGGCGGCGAGACCGGCGCAGTCGCGTAGCGTCGGTCCGAACAGCGAAGCGGGGCCGCTCAACGGGATGAACAAGCCGATCTTGAAGGGCTATGCCGCGGTCGCCGCCGGCGGATCAATCCCGGCAGAACGCCAAGTGCCGCGCCCGCGCCAAGAAAACGTCGCCGGGTGTATCCGGTCCGTCATAGGACATTCCTCCCTTTTTTTATCAAGTTCCGTCCGCGACCGGCGCCGGCAGTCGCGGCAGCAGTGGTTCGAGCGCCGCGCCGATTGCGAGGAGCGCCCGGTCGCTTCCCGCAGGCCCGTCAAACTCGATCCCAACCGGCAGGCCCGCGGCGGTGATACCCGCCGGCAGGCTCAATCCGGGGATGCCCGCGACGCTGCCGGGGCCGCAATTGCGAATGAAGGTGGCGAATGTCGGCAGCACCGTGCCGTTGATCGTCACCGTTTCGTCCTCGCCGATCGTCGCGGCCGGCGCCGGCGTCGTTGGAAAGATCACGGCTGCCAGGCCCTGTTCGCGGAAGTGGCGACGATAAGCCTCCTGTAGGGCCGGGCGATGCTTGTCGAGGGCTTCGCGATAGGCCGCCTCGGGAACCGCGCCGGCGCCAGCGAGGCCATTGAGGATGCCGTTGACATCGGGACTGGCGGTCTGCTTCGCCAATGCGGCGAAATCGAGCGCGCCGCCATGTTCGGCAAGATACCGGCCAAGATCGGTCAGCGTCTCATAAAGCGCGATCGGGAAGCCGGCGGCAGCATCGAGCGTTGCCGTCTCGCCGAGATCAATCTCAACCAGATCGACGCCGGCGGTACGCAGCCGCTCAAGCGCCGCCTCGCAAATCCGGCCGAGTTCGGCATCGAGCCCATCCCAGAAATGGCGGCGCGGCACGCCAAGCCGCAAGCCCTTTGGCAAGATTGTCGCGAGCGGTCCCGGTTGGTCGCAAACCACGCCGTCGAGGAGCGTGCAGTCGGTAACGCTGCGCGCCATCGGTCCGGCGGTGTCGCGGGTGTGCGAAATCGGCACGATGCCGTCCTGGGACCAGCGGCCGGTGGTCGGGCGAAATCCGACGATGCCGCACAGCGCGGCCGGAATCCGAACCGAGCCGCCGGTATCGGTGCCGATGCCGCCGGGCGCGAGCCGCGCGGCCACCGCTGCCGCCGTGCCGCCGCTCGACCCGCCGGGTATCCGGGTGGGCGCATAAGGATTGCGAACCGGTCCGAAACCGGCGTTGTTGCTGGTGATGCCATAGGCAAGCTCGTGCATATTGCACTTGCCGAGCACCACCGCCCCCGCCGCCTTGAGCTTCCGCACCACCGCGGCATCGCGCGCCGGCCGATTGGATTTGAGGCCGGGGGTGCCGGCGGTGGTGGTCAATCCCGCGGTATCGAGATTGTCCTTCAAGGCCAGCGGCACGCCGTGGAGCGGACCCAACGCCGCTCCGGCCGCGCGCTGACGATCGGCTTCGCGGACGGCAGCCCGAACTTGCGCCGGGTCGAGGGTGATGAAGGCGTTGAGATGGGAGTTGGCGGCGGCACGGACCAGCAGCGCGTCCGCGAGGCGCTCGGCGGAAATTTCACCCGCACGAATGGCGGCCGCCGCCTCGCCGACCCCGAGATCCGATAATTCCGTCACCGGCCCCCCGCTTTCATCCTCGGCTCGCCCGCGGTCGCACATCGATAGGCCAGCTTACGGCTGTTGTCGTCGTCGCAACATCGGCAAAAATGCCGAGGCGGCGCCGGCACCGCCGCTCACATCCGCCGCGCGATCGACGCCGCGAGTTCGGCCCGATTGGCACAACCGCGCTTCAGCATGGCGTTGGTCACATGGGTCCGCAGCCGCCCTTATCATTGACGCGTCACGGCGCGCGGTTCTGCGCCCCCCAGTTCCGCTCGAGATTGGCGATCAGCGCCGGGCTGAAATGGCAATAGGCTTGTTCGCGCGCATAGACCGCCATGTAGCGGCGAAAGAGATCGAGCGGCTCCTGCGCGACCCGAATGGCGCGGCGATTGCCGGCGGCGCTGACGACGCCCGAGCCGGTGAAGCCGTCGACCACCGCCTTGAGCGCGCCATCGAGCGTATCGGGCGCCACCACCTCGTCGCACACGAGCCGCCCCTCGGGCGTGTCGCAGTCGAGGCGACGGCCATAAAGGATCGCCTGTCGCGCGATGCGATCGCCGGTGAAGCGCCACAGGCGCATGTTGGAGGCGCCGGGGATGATGCCTTCCTTGCGCGCCGGCAGGGTCATATAGGCGTCACTCGCCGCGAGGACGTAATCCATCGCCAACAAAAGCTGGCAGCCGCCGCCGATGGCGAACCCCTCGACCGCCGCGACCCATGGTTTTTCGGTAGTGCCGCCATAAATCTCGTCGGGGCTGATGTCGGGTCGCGCGACCCCGCGGAACAGTTTATTGACCAGGCCCAATTCCCGCTTGATGTACCAGACGTAGGAAATCCTGCCGTGATAGAGATGCGTCAGGTTGATACCGGCAGAGAACAGGCGCTTGCCGCGGAACTTCGGATGCTCGACCGTGTCGCCGCGCAGGATGCCGATGGCGGTAGCGGGATCGAGCGTCGCGAGATCGACCGCGATTTCGAGATCGTCGAGCGTGGTCTCGTCCTCGGCATTGAGAAAGCGGCGGTTGCGCATTGTGATGAGCGATGCCTTGCCGTCGCGCTCAATGCCGGCGCTGTCGAGCGCGAGGGTGCCGCGCTCGAAATATTGTTGCCGCAACTCTAGCGCTTCCGGCCGCGGCAGCAGCATGGCATGGCACAGATGCATGCCCGCGGCGGGATGCGCCAGGATATGCGCCAGAAAAATGCCCTGATCGATTTCGACGCCATCCTTCTCCCGCTGCGGGATTCCGCTATCCTGGGCGAGGCGTGCCGCATCGGGCACGAGGCCCGGCAACGCCAGGGCGGCATCGCGGACGAGCGTCTCGACCCGTTCGAATTCCGCGTAATCTTTGGTCAAGTGGCGATAAACCGCGTCCGCATGAACGGCGAGAAAGCGCTCACGTGCAGCCCGGTCGCGATCGAGTATCGCGGCGGCGGCGGCCGCCTCGCGTTCCGAGCGTGCGGGCTTTCGCGACAACCTTGCCAAGAGCTCGGCGCCGATCTGCCATTGGCGGGAGAACGCGTCGGCATCCCGGCGGTAATCCCCGGCGACCGCACCGCCGGCCGCAATCCAGCTCGCGATCGTCTCGCGCGGCAGGCCTGCCTGATCGAGCGCGGTGCCGGCTTCGGTGGGTGATGGCTCCGCCGCGATGGGCATGCTCATGTCTCCCTCGGCCGCTTATCGATGACCCGCTTCGCCTTGCCTTGCGATCGCTCGATCGTCCCCGGTGCGACGGCGCGGACGGTGGTGGTGACGCCGACATGCGCCTTGATCAGATGCACCGCCCGGTCGGCGAGGGATGTCGCCTCGTCCGGCCCCAGCGTGGCGCGGGTCTCGACGATCACCGCCAACTCGTCGAGCCGATCGGGCCGCGTGACTTCCAAGACGTAATGAGGCGCGAACCGCTCCTCCATCGCAAGAACGGCCTCGATTTGGGTCGGAAAGACATTGACGCCGCGAATGATGAGCATGTCGTCGCTGCGGCCCTTGATGCGCTCGATCCGGCGCATCGCGCGACCGCTGCCCGGCAGCAGCCGGGTCAGATCGCGGGTGCGATACCGGATCACGGGCATCGCCTCCTTGGTCAGCGAGGTGAGAACGAGTTCGCCCGCCTCGCCGTCGGCCAGCACCTCGCCGGTCGCGGGATCGATGATCTCCGGCAGGAAGTGATCTTCCCAGATCGTCAGCCCATCCTTGTCGGCGGCGTATTCCTGGCCGACGCCGGGACCGATCACCTCCGACAGGCCATAGATGTTGACGGCATCGAGAGCCATCCGCCGCTCGATCTCGACGCGCATTCCCTCGGTCCACGGCTCGGCGCCGCAGATCGCGATGCGCGGACTCGATTGGCGCGCGTCGAGGCGCTGGCGTTCGAATTCGTCGGCGATCGCGAGCAGATAGGACGGCGTCGCCGCGATGATATCGGGCTTGAAATCGACGATCAGCTGGACCTGGCGCTCGGTGAAGCCGCCGCCGACCGGAATCACGGTGCAGCCGAGACGTTCGGCGCCGTAATGCAGGCCGAGACCGCCGGTGAACAGACCATAGCCATAGGCGACATGCACCTTGTCGCCGGGCCGGCCGCCGGCCGCGCGGATCGACCGGGCGACCAGGGCCGCCCAGGTATCGATATCGCCGCGCGTATAGCCGGCGACGGCCGGCTTGCCGGTCGTGCCGCTCGAAGCATGGATGCGGATGATCTCCGCCGTCGGCACGGCGAACAAGCCGAAGGGATAATTCGCGCGCAAATCGTCCTTGGTCGTGAAGGGAAATCGCGCGAGATCGTCGAGCGATGTCAAATCGCCGGGGTGGATTCCCGCCGCCGCGAATTTTTCGTGGTAATGCGGCACGCGTTGATCGACGCGTGCGATCGCCCCTTGGAGGCGGGCGAGTTGAAGCGCGCGCAGCTCATCGCTGCCCGCCCTCTCGATCGGCTCGAACCCGCGCGGGCGCGGCTCATCACGATTGCTAGCCATGGTCTTCCTCCCGTATCGAGACCGATTTTGTCCCAGGCTAGGAGTAAAGTCGGAGCCCATGCAGCGACCTGCGCCGAGCGCGAGATTGTCTTGCGCGTTCGGCCGCATCTCCGCGACGGGCGGCGCGACGGGCGAAGTGAAGCCGCCGCGCTATTTCACCACGGCGGTACCGGCTCCCGCGACCTTGTCGTCCGGCGCCGAGAACGGCGCGCCGCTTGCTCCGATCGCACCGACGATCTTGCCATCGACCACCAACGGCACGCCGCCGCCGATCGGCATCGCCCCTTCGAGGCCGAGAATCGCGGGGAATTTCTTGGTAATGTTTTCGAAATTCTGGCTCGGCTGGCGGAACATGGCCGCGGTCTGGGCCTTGCGGATCGCGAGATGGATCGAGCCGTATTGGGTGTTGTCCATCTTCTCGAAGAGGACGAGCCGGCCGGCCGGGCCGACGATGGCGACGGCTTCCGGCCATTCTTGCTTCGCTGCCTGGGCGAGCGCGGCGTGGGCCGCTTTTTTCGCCATGGCGAGCGAGATCGGCGTGCCGTAGGGCGTCGGCGGCGGCGGCTTCTGCGCCCAGGCGGCGGGACCCGCGACCAGGAGGATGCCGGCCATCGCGGTCGCGATCGAAAGATGTTTCATAGTGGCCTCCCTTGCGGCTCGTGGCCGACACGTTTTTGCATCACCATCATCATTATCATCATCAATCATAGCGATTCTGGCCCATTGCTCAAGCCGGCCATTCGGCGGGTGGTGTCTCGGGGCAACGACCATTCAATGATCGTGAAGGATCGCGGCGAGACCGCGGACGAGGCGGTCATGGCGGCCCTCTGCGGTGCCGTCAGTTGCGGCACCGGTCGAGGCGCCGACGCCGAGATAACGCTCGGCGACTTCCGGCCGACCGAGCAGTTCGGCGCCGCTTCCCTCGAGCGCGATCCGTCCCATCTCGATGACATAAGCGCGGTCGGCGATGGCGAGGCTCATCCGGGCATTCTGTTCGGACAGCAGGATCGCGATGCCGCGATCGCGCAACCCCACGATCAGACGGAAAATGTCTGAGACGAGCGCCGGCGCCAAACCGAGCGACGGCTCGTCGAGCACCAGGAGCTTCGGCTCGGTCATGAGGCCGCGGGCGATCGCCAGCATCTGCTGCTGGCCGCCCGAGAGATTTCCCGCTGCCTCGTCGAGGCGTTCGTGCAAGACCGGGAAGGCTTCGCACACCGCCGCGACGCGCCGCCGCATGCCGCCTTCGCCGAACTTGCGCCGCTCGACATAGGCGCCGAGCCGCAGATTGTCGGCGACGGTGAGGCCGGCGACGATCTGGCGGCCCTCCGGTACGTGGGCAAGGCCGAGCCGGATGCGCTGGCGTGGCGGCAGCCGTTCGATCGCCCGGTCGGCGAAGCGAATCGCGCCGTGCCGCACCGGGAGGATGCCGGCGATGGTTTTGGCGAGCGTGGTCTTGCCGGCACCGTTGGCGCCGATGAGGGCGATGATCTCGCCCGCTCGGACTTCGAGTTCGATGTCGTGAAGCACGGTGAGGTCGCGATAGCCAGCCTCGACGGCACTCAATTCAAGCATTTGGCGTCTGATTCATTTCAAATGAAACACCCCTGATTGGACATGGCCCTAACCCGCTTCCTGATCGACGCCGAGATAGGCCTCGATGACGCGGCGGTCGCGCTGAATCTCGGCCGGTACGCCCCGCGCCAGAAGCCGGCCGAGATCGAGCACGATCACCTGATCCGCGACATTCATGACGAGCGACATGTTGTGTTCGACGACGAGAATGGTAATGCCGCTGTCGCGCACCGCGCGGAGCAGGGCGGCAAGCTCGGCGGTCTCGGCATCGTTTAGCCCGGCCGCCGGCTCGTCGAGCAGAAGGAGCCGTGGCCCGGCCATCACCGCGCGGCAGACCTCGACCAGCTTCTGCGCACCCATGGGCAGGCTGGTCGCGGCCAGATCGCGAAACCGGGCGAGGCCGACGAGATCGAGCAGCGCCGCGCCACGCCGACGCAGCGATCGTTCCTCGCGCAGGGCTGACGGCAGCCATAACATCTGCGATGCCGCGCCATGCCGCGTCTGACGATGCGCACCGGCCAGCAGGTTCTCAAGCGTGGTCATGCCGGGGAAGATGCGCGCCGTCTGAAAGGTCCGCAGCAGGCCGAGCGCCGCGATTTCGCCCGACCCGCGACCGCCGAGCAACCGGCCATAGAACCGCACCTTGCCGGCATCAGGCGGGAACAGGTTGGTGACGACGTTGAACACCGTCGTCTTGCCGGCGCCGTTCGGGCCGATGAGGGCGGTGATGCTGCCATCGGGCACGGAGAACGAAAGATCGGCGAGCGCCGTGACACCGCCGAAGCTCTTGGCGAGGCCGATCGCTTCGAGTGCCGGCTCGGTCATGGCGACGGCCCTTGCGCCAGCCCATCGCCGATACGAGGCGCGGCTCGGGGCGTGACGAGCCCGGCGACGAGACGCCACAACCCGCCCAAGATGCCGTCCGGCAGATATTGGAAGGCCAGCACCAGGATGGCGCCTTCGGCCAGCGTCTTATAGAGCGCCAGCGATTGGAACACGATCGGCAGCAGGGTGATGAGCGCGGCGCCCGAGAGGCCGCCGACCAACGTCGCCTCGCCGCCCACCACCAGCATCGTGATCAGCTCGAAGGAACGCGGTGTCGCCACCATCTCGGGCGACAGAAAGTGGAAATCGAAGGCGAGCAGACTGCCCGACAACGAGGCGAGCACCGCGCTGATGGCGAACGCTGCCATCTTGTGGCCCGGAACGTTGATGCCAAGTGCCGCCGCCGCGGTCTGATCGGCGCGGATCGCCTGCAACGCGCGGCCGAAGCCGGACCGCATTCCGCCGGCCAGGATCGCGATCAACACCACGATCACCGCCAGCACGAGGTAATACATCTGGCGCGGCGTCGCAAAGATGAACGACCCAAGGGCAAAGGCCGGAATGCCGACGATGCCCGACGGCCCGCCGGTGACGCCGGTGAGGCCGACCGTCAGCGAATCCATCAAGAGACCGAAAGCCAGGGTGGCGAGCGCGAGATAGGCGCCGCGCAGTTGCATCGTCACGACCGACAAGAGGAGCGCCGCGACCAGCGACAGGGCCATGCCGCCGAGCGTGCCGAGGATCGGCGCGACGCCGTAGTGCGTCGCCAGGATCGCGGCGCCGTAGCCACCAAGGGCCATGAACCCGGCCTGGCCGAGGCTCACCTGTCCGGCATAGCCCATCAGTACGTCAAGCCCGAGCACGGCAATAAACAGGATGAGGGTGATGACAAGCGAACTCATGAAGCCGCCGCTGACGAGATCTGGCAGCAGCACCAGAAACACCAGCAGTAGGCCCGCGCCGATCGAGAGCGCGGGAAGCCCGGGCCGCACCACCGAGCGCGCGACGCGTTGCTCCTCGCGCACATCATGGCGCCTGCGGCTACCGGGGACAAAGAGACCTTGCGGCCGGAACAGCAGCGTCGCCAGCAAGAGCGCGAGGGCGAGTCCGCCGGCGAACAGCGAGGAGACATAGCCCGCCGCCAGTTGTTCGACGATGCCAAGGAAGAGCCCACCGGCAACCGCACCCGGCAGTGAACTCATGCCGCCCAGCGCGACGGCGATGAACCCAGCATTGGTAAAGAAGCCGCCGGCGTCGAATTGCAGCGACATGATCGGCGCCACCGCCGCGCCGCCGATGCCGCCGATGAGAGCGGCCAGACCGAAACTGAAGAGGGTGAGGCGTGCCACGTCGACGCCCATGAAGCGCGCCGCCAGTGGATTCTCGGCGCAAGCCGATAGCGCCTTCCCCAGCGCGGTGCGCGCCATCAAGAACCAGACGCCGAGGATGATGACGACCGCGATCGCGCCGATCCACAGGCCCTGGGACGGCACCAGGATGCCCAGAATGTCAACCGGCTGTTCGCCCGAAAACGCGGTCACGGCATAGGGCTGACTGCCCCACACCACCAGCGCCAGTCCGTTGATGAAGATGAGGAGGCCGACCGTTAGCATCAGCATGCTGCCGGTCGGAAGGCGGGCCAGCGCCGGCACGAACGTGGCGGCGCCGAGCGCCGTGCCCAGCGCCGTCGTCGCCAGGATCGCGCCGATGAAGGCGACGGGCAGCGGCCAGCCGAACTGATTCTCGAACGAATAAAGGCACAAGGCGCCGATGATGCAGAACCCGCCCTGCACCAGGTTGATAATGCCGGTGACGCGATAGACGAGGGTAATGCCGAGGGCGACGATCGCGAACACGCCGCCCTGCAGCACCCCGCCGACCAGGATTTGTGCGAACTGATCCATCGCGTCGGGTTCAGCGCGCCATTACCCGGTGCGCGCCCCGGCGCAACGGACCTGCCGTTATTTCTTCAAGGGCGCGCCGCCCGGCTGCGACAGCCAGACCCATGATTGCGTCTTCGGGTCATAGGTCGTGACGGTCGAAGATTCCGGGCCGAGGCCGCGCTGCGGATATTTCTTGAAATTATAGATGCCGTCGACGCCCGGAAAGTTGGTCAGGTTGGCGATGTAGCGGCGCAATTGCGCGGCGGTCGTCTTGAGGCCGAGCTTCCGCAAGCCCGACACCACGATGAGGCCGGCATCCCAGGAGGTCGCCACCATGTTGTCCGCCTTGAGGCCGTGCTTCTTCAAGATCGCGTACATCGCCTGTTGCGCCTTGTTGACCCGTGGGTCGAGCTTGACGCCCGCCGGATGCGGCGGATAGAGCGCCGAGGCGAGGATCAGATGCTTTGGCAGAAAGGCGCGCCATTCCTTCATTGCGGTGAAGGTCTGGTTGCCGCTCGTCGGCGCCACCGGCAGATCAAGCCCGGCCTGCGCCATACCGCGGAACACGGTCGCCGCCGGCGCGCCCGTCGTCCAGGCGATGATTGCCTGGGCGCCCGAACCCTTGATGCGCGCGATCTGCGCCGCCACCGAAACGTCGGAGGGGTTGAAATGCTCCTCGATGACGATATGCATGCCCTTGTTTTCGGGGTATTTCAGGATTTTTGCCACCGAACGGTCGCCGTCCTGGCCGCTCGCATCGGTCGTCATCAGCGTCGCGAGCTTCGTCCAACCCTTCATCCGGTAATAGCGCATCACCGCCGCGATCTGCGCCACCGAGGATGAGCTGGTGGAGAACACGTAGCTTCCGGCCTTCGGATGAATGGCGGGCGAGAGGCAGTAATGCACCGGGCCGTTCGTCATCAACGGTGCCATGGCAAGGCACATCGCGACGAGGCTGGAGCCCATGATTACGGCCGGATGGGTGCTGATGATCTGGCTCGCAAGCTGTACCGCGATCTGCGGCCGCGTCTGGTCGTCATGAAAGACGAAACGGAGCTTGTCCCCGCGGATTCCACCCGTGCCATTGACTTCGTCCTCGAGCGCGGTGAGCGAAGCCTTCTGGCCCTCGCCCACGAATGCGGCCCCGCCGGTCAGCGGCAGCACGACATTGATGTCGTAGGTGCCTGCGGCCCGCGACGCAGAGGGAACACCGGCAAGAAGGGCACCGGCGAGAAGAGAAACAGCAGCAAGTGTAACGGATTGGCGGTACGTCTTCACGATTTTATCCTCCCTCAATTATCGAGGTTTTGATCGATTCCAGCAGTCTAGCCCATTTTCGCGCCACGCATCAAAGGAGCGATTTGCCGATCATCCGCTTTGGGACAGCCGGGAGTAGAAGATCGCTCTCAATCGCTATAATGTCCGATACGGCGTGATCTCCACCGGCGATGCAACCATCGGTGCCGTAGGAATGACGCCACCTGGAACATCTACCACTTCCGCGATCCAACCGGAGGAGACGCCAATGTTAAGATTACGGTCCAAATGGCTTTTCGGACTAGCAGCCGGCACGCTCATGGCGGCGACATGGGGGGCAGCCCAAGCTGCGACCGCGCCGTCGCAGATCACGATTGGCACGCTCTATGCGAGCAGCGGCGATTTCGCGGTGGCGTCCGAAGGTGAATATGCCGGCCTGAAATACTGGGCGAACGGGGTCAACAAGGACGGTGGCGTGTTCGTCAAGGCGTTCGCCAAGAAGATCCCGGTCAAGATCGTCGCTTACGACGACCAGAGTTCGACTTCGACCGCAACGTCGCTCTACAACCAGCTGATTTCGCAAGACAAGGTGAATGTCCTGGTAGCCGATTTCGGCTCGGTGCTGACCTCGGTCGCGGTGCCGCTCGCCGCCGAACACCACCTGCTGCTGATCGATCCGACCGGGTCGGGCGCTAACTTCTTCACCAAGAAGACCGACTATCTCGCCGAAGTGAGCCTTCCGGCCTCGTCCGTCTGGCCGGAGCCGCTCGGGCATTTCCTGCTCGCGCACAAGATCAAGCGGGTTGCGATCATCTTCGGCTCGAACGATTTCGACGCTTCGCAGGCCGAGACCTTGAAATCCATGCTCGCGAAGGGCGGCGTGACGCCGGTTTACTATCACGGCGTGCCGACCAGCGAGTCGAACTATACGGTGCTGTTGCACACGATCGCCGCGAGCCATCCCGATGCGGTGCTCGAATTCGGCTATGCGCCGAACGACATCGCCTTCCTGCACGCGATGTCGGGAAGCGGTCTCCACTTCAACATGACCTTCACGGTGTTCCCTGGGCAGCTCTTGGAACTTTTGACGAAAAACGTCGGCGCGAAGACCCTCGCTTACACCTATACCTATCCGACGGCACCGCTGGTGACGTATGACAAGGTCAACCTCGGCGACAACACCGCGACCTTCGTCAAAAACTTCTCGGCGAAGCACCAGGAGCCCAACTTCCTCAACGTCGCGGGCTATAATGCCGGTCTGATCATCCAGGACATGCTCGGCAAGGCGCCCAAATTCACCCAACTCGCCTTCCACGAGGCGTTGATGAAAATGTCGGGAAAGACCAAGACCCTGCTCGGCGAGTTCAAGATCAATGGCAACGGCGCGCAACTCGGCGAGCTTCTGCCGGTTGCTCAACTCGTTCCGTCGGGCAAGTCGAACAAGATCGTTGTCGTCTATCCGAAAGACAAGGCCACCGGGAAGCCGGTCTATCCGGCGCCGCGCGGCTGAGCGTAGCGCCGAGTGAGTCCGGGCAGCCCCTGCCGGTTTCTATCGGCAGGGGCTGACCATGGGCCGCGCGACATTCGATCCGCTGTGTCATGGGCCGGCCCAAGGCGTTAAGAATTTCGACGTGAGCGACCGCGCATGAGCCTTCTCGAATACGCCCTCGTTGGCGGGATTCTGTACGGGATTTTTTTCGCTCTTGTCGGCATCGGCCTCAACCTGATCTTTGGCGTGATGCGGATCATCAACCTCGCGCACGGGCAGTTCGTTCTGCTTGGCGGGTACGGTGCGTACCTCTTGGTGCAGCATCTTAGCCTCAACCCGATCTTTGGCATCCCGCTTGCCGCGGTGGGGGCCACGGCAATTGGCTTGCCGCTCTACTATGCGGTGGTGCCGCGGCTGCAAGCGAGCCGCGATCCCGAGATGCTGTCCTTCATCCTGTTCTTCGGCGTCGCGCAGTTGCTCGACGCGGCCATGATCTTCGTTTTCGGCGCCGATCAGCGCTCGTTGCCCGGCGCGGCGCTTGGCGGCGGCAATATCGGCGTCTTGGGGCAGGAATTCCCGGATAGCTGGTGGGTCGCGGCCGCGGTCAGTGTGCTCGCGATCGTCGGTCTCTATCTTTATTTCACGCGGACCCGGCTCGGCTATGCGACGCGGGCCATCATGGCGAACCGCGAGGAAGCGCGCGCGACGGGGATCAATGTCGACCGGGTTTCGGCGATCGCCTTCGTGATCGGGCTCGCGCTCGCCGGCATGGCGGGCGTGTTCGTGCCCTATCTCCTCGGTTCGGTCTCGCCCGCGCTCGGCGATGGGCTGACCGCGACCTCGTTTGCCGTCATCATTATCGGCTCGCTCGGCAATCCGCTCGGCACCGTGGTCGGCGGCCTCGTCTTCGGGCTGACGACGATGCTGATGCAGACCTACCTGGCTTCCTGGTCGAATCTGGTGCCCTACGCGCTGCTCGTGATCATCATGATGATCCGGCCTTCGGGGCTGCTTGATCGCACCATACGGGTGGCTTGAGGTGAGGAACCGCAATCGCGTTCTTGCGCCGGCGATCGTGCTCGGGGCATTGGCCCTATTGTTCCTGGTCGCGCCGAGGGTCTATTCGAACGAGTCGTTGCTGTTCACGATGATGACCTTCATCGTGCTCGCCCAGGGGCTGAATCTGCTCTACGGGTTCACCGGCTATTTGCCCTTCGGCTATGTCGGTTTCTTCGGCGCCGGTGCCTATGCGACCTCGCTTTTGGTGCTGCACGCACATCTGCCGGTGGTGGTCTGCGTCATTGGGGGCGGGGTTGCGGCGGTGATCGTTGGGCTGATCCTCGGTCCGCTGCTCCGGCTCTCGGGGGCCTATTTTTCGATCGCCAATCTCGCCGCCTCGCAGATTCTCTATGCCATCGTCTCCAACGAGAATCTATCGACCATCACCGGCGGGCCATACGGGCTGAAGATCGATCAGGTCTATGACCCGACCGCGTCCTACCTGACGATGCTGGCGATCCTGCTGATCGCGACGGCGCTCGCCGCCTATTTTCGGATCTCGCGCTTTGGCCTGGCGCTGCGGGCGATGACACAGGATCCGACGAGCGCGGCGATGGCCGGCGTGAACGTCGTGCAGAAGCGGCTGATCGTTTGGCTGATCTCTGCGGCGGTGGCGGGTCTCGCCGGCGGCGCCTATGCGTGGAATCTCTCGATCTTCTATCCGGACGCCGTGTTCACGCTGCAGATTTCGGTCTTCGCCATCGTCTTCGCGCTGTTCGGCGGCGTCGGCACCGTGATCGGCCCGATAATCGGCGCGATCGCGCTCGATGCGCTCTACAATGGCATCGGCATCTCGGCGCCCCAGTATTTCGAGTTCCTCTATGGGCTGCTGATCGTCGGGCTCGTTCTGTTTCTACCGAACGGCGTGTTGTCTCTGCTAACGCGGCGAGGCGTGCGTGTCATCTGAGCCGCTCCTCGTCCTCGATGCGGTGAGCAAGCGCTTTGGCGGCCTCACCGTTCTCGACCAGCTCAGCTTCACCGTCGAGCCGGGCGAAATCCTCGGCCTGGTCGGACCGAATGGCTCGGGCAAGACGACGACGATCAACATCATCTCCGGCGTGCACCGGGCGGATTCCGGCCGGATGCTGTTCGAGGGACGGCGGATCGAGCATCTGCCGAGCTTCCGCCTCGTGCATCTCGGCATCAATAGGACCTTCCAGGTGCCGAAGCCGTTCCGTGATATGACGGTGTCGGAGAATATCGCGGTTGCCGCCCATTTCGGCGCGCGCGGCGAGACCGGCAGGGAGCCCGTCGACATCGATACGATCCTTGCCGAGATCAATCTCGGAAAGCAGGCGGACATTCTGGCCGGGTCGCTGACCGCGAACCAGCAAAAGACGCTCGATCTTGGACGCGCACTCGCGACGCGGCCGAAACTGCTGCTGGTTGACGAGATCGGTGCCGGGCTTAACCCGGGCGAGCTCGGCATCATGGCGGACCTCCTCACAAGCCTCACGCGGCGCGGCATCGCGCTGATTGTCGTCGAGCACCTGCTCGATTTCATGCGCCGTATTACCAACCGGGTGATCGTGCTCGGCGCCGGGCGGATGCTGTTCGAAGGCTCGCTCAAAGAGGCGTCACAGGACCCGGATGTGGTCGCCGCGTTCATCGGAGGCTGAGGCGATGGCGTTGCTCGAACTCACCAGCGTCGAATCCGGCTATGACGCGTTGAAAATCCTATGGCAGATCGATCTCACGGTCGAACATGGCGAGACGGTCCTGCTGCTCGGCGCCAACAGCGCCGGCAAGACCACGCTACTGCGGACGATCATTGGTTTGCTGCCGATCTGGGCGGGTGCGATCCGCTTTGACGGCGTGGCCATCGAGACATTGCCGCCGGACCAGCGGATCAAGCGCGGCATCGCCTTCATGTCCGAGCTTGGCGTGTTCCCGGGCCTTTCGATCGACGAGAATATCCACCTCGGCGGGTATTTTCTCCGCGATGCCGAAATCAGGCGGCGTCGCGCCCGGCTGTTTGACCTATTCCCCGATCTGGCGAAGAAACGGCGAGACCTCGCGGCGTCGCTGTCGGGCGGCCAGCGGAAGATGCTCGGCATCGCGAAGGTGCTGGTTTCGGAGCCGAAGCTTCTCCTGATGGACGAGCCTTCCGCCGGCCTCGCGCCGGTCTTCGTGAAACAGGTGGTCGAGGTTCTGCGCACCGTGATCGGCCATGGCACGGCGCTGCTCCTTGCCGAGCAGAATGTCGCCTTTCTTCCACTCGCCGACCGGGGCTACCTGATCGATGGCGGCCGGGTCCGGCTGTCCGGCACGCGGGCGGAACTCGAGGCGAGCGACGCGGTGCGCGAGGCCTATTTCGGGCTCTGAGCCCGGCCTATACGCCCGGCGAACAGCGAATCGCTATTCGGCCGCCATCGCCGGCGTGCCCGCGCGCTCCCGTTCGAGCGCGGCGAGATTGGGCAGGCCGAAGCGCAGCACTTCGAGCCCGCTTGCCGCGTCGATGGTGAGGCGCTCGCCCCATTCGAGCTGGACGATGCTAAGCCGGCGCAGGGCATTGCCCTTTGCATGTCCTGTCCCCTTGAGCACGAGATAGATGGCGCGGCCGAAGCAGTAATGGCTCGCGCCCGGCGCGAATTCGAGGAAGGCGACCGAACTGCGCCGCTCGGTGAAGATGCCAAGCTGCTTTTCCCGCACGCCGGCCGATTGCTCGACCGGTACCCAGTCATAATGGGCGGGGTTCATCATGAAGGGCCGGGAATAGCGCGCCTTGGGATAGAGCATGGGCCGGCGGTTCGCCTGCTCCCAGATCGCCTGATAGCCGTCGACATTGCGCTTCCCCGCCACGTCGGCACGGCGGCGGAAGACGCCGTCCTTGAATTCGCCCTCGGATTTCAAGGCCGCGATACCGGCGCGCATTTCAGCGTTGGCGAGATAGCCGCTGCCGCTGGCGCCACCGAATTGCAGGACGATGGTGGCGACATCGGCGCCCTGGCTCTGCGTCTGCGGACCATAGGCGACGCCTTCAGGAAAATAGCCGACCGTGCCCGCGTCGAGCTTGCCGTCGCGGGCGAAATCGAGCGTGCCCTCGACCTGATAGCGGATCTGCTCGAAATTGTGCCGGTGCCGCGGCGAAAAGAAATCGCCGCCGATCTTGCCGTAGGAAAGCTGAAAATTGCCGAGCGAGCCGGGCTCGCCCTCCAGCATGCGGCAGTAATGGAACGTGCCGCCCCGATGTTCGAGCGCGCGTTCGAACGGCATCTCGTCGGCCTGAACGATTTTCATGGCGTATCTCCTTGCGTTGGCGGGGCCGGGTCGCGAAGCTTCTGCCAATGATGATAGTCTATTCTCCGGCCGTCGCCCAAGCGTGTCGAGCCGGCCTTCCCGCGAAACCTTTTTGAGGGATTTGATCTGAATGACGGACGCCGCGAAGAAACCCACCCCTCTTGAGGATTACGCCCTGATCGGCGATTGCGTTTCCGCCGCCTTGGTGGCGAAGAACGGCTCCATCGACTGGCTGTGCTGGCCGCGCTTCGACAGCGATGCCTGCCTTGCGGCGCTGCTCGGCGACGAAACCCATGGCCGCTGGCAGCTCGCGCCGGCGGGGCCGGTGCGGCGGGTGACGCGCGCTTATCGGCCGGACACGATGGTGCTCGAAACCGTGTTCGAGACGCGCGGCGGCACGGTCGCGCTGGTCGATTGCATGCCGATTGGGATCGAGGCGCCGGGCCATCGCTCGGCGATCGTCCGCCTCGTCGAGGGCCGCAGCGGCAAGGTGGCGATGAAACTCCACCTCACCTTGCGCTTCGATTTCGGCGAATCGGTGCCTTGGGTGACGCAGCTCGAGGATGGATCGGGGGTTCGGGCGGTGGCCGGGCCAAACGCCGTCTACCTGCGCTCGCCGGTCCAGACCCGCGGCGAAAATATGGCGACGGTTGCCGAATTTACCGTTGCCGAAGGCCAGATGGTGCCGTTCGTGATGTCCTATGGCCGCTCCTATTATTCGGCGCCGCCGGTGCTCGATCCCCAGCAAGCGGTCGCCGCGACCGAGGGATTCTGGCGCGACTGGTCGGAGCACTGCCGCTATCGCGGTCCCTATCGCGACGCGGTGGTGCGCTCGGTGTTGACGCTGAAGGCGCTGACCTTCACCGCGACCGGCGGGATCGTCGCCGCGCCGACCACCTCGCTGCCGGAGCAGCTCGGCGGCTCGCGCAATTGGGATTACCGCTTCTGCTGGCTCCGGGATGCGACCTTGACGCTGCTCTCGCTCATGCATGCCGGCTTCTATGACGAGGCGCAGGCCTGGCGCGACTGGCTCCATCGCGCGATCGCCGGCAGCGCCGACCAGCTTCAGATCATGTACGGCATCGTCGGCGACCGCCGCCTCACCGAGGTGACGCTGCCCTGGCTGCCGGGGTACGGCGGCGCCAAGCCGGTTCGCGTCGGCAATGCCGCCTCGGAACAGCTTCAGCTCGATGTCTATGGCGAGGTGATGGACGCGCTGCATCACGCGCGCGATGGCGGCCTTGCCGCGATTCCAGCCGCCTGGGACCTGCAACAACAGCTCATCGCCCATCTCGAGCAAATCTGGGCCGAGCCGGATGATGGTATCTGGGAGGTGCGCGGCGGCCGGCGGGATTTCACCTTCTCGAAAGTGATGGCCTGGGTCGCGGTCGACCGTGCGCTGCGCGACGCCGAGAATTACGGTCTCGAGGCGCCGCTCGATCAGTGGCGCAAGCTGCGCCAGGACATGCACGACACCATTTGCCAGAAGGGCTTCGATACCGAGAAGCAATCCTTTACGCAGTTCTTCGGCTCGACCGAGCTCGATGCCAGCCTCCTGATGCTGCCGATGGTCGGCTTCCTGCCGCCGGACGATCCGCGCATCCGCGGCACGGTGGCGGCGATTGAGCGCGAATTGCTGTCGGACGGTTTCGTCATGCGCTATCGCAGCGAAAGCAGTGTCGACGGCCTGCCGCCGGGCGAGGGCGCCTTTCTACCTTGCAGCTTCTGGCTCGCCGACAATTACATCTTGCAGAATCGCATGGCCGAGGCAGAGGCGCTGTTCAAACGCCTCGTCGCCTTGTCGAACGATGTCGGATTGCTGTCCGAGGAATACGATCCCGTGGCGAAATGCCTGGTCGGCAATTTTCCGCAAGCCTTCACCCATATCGCGCTGCTCGGGACCGCCTTCAACCTGCAACGCGAGGGACCGGCGACCAGTCGCACGGATGGGGCGCCGCCGGCACCTTGAGCATGGCTGGCCGGTGATTGCCGTCGGGCCAAGCCGCTACACGGTTGGCGCAGCGGCGCTTATGATGGGATCAATCGACGCAATTGGGAGTGAGCGAAAATCATGGCGAAGATCATTATGGGGATGGGCACCGGCCACACCCCGCTCCTGGCCATCGAACCGACCAAATGGCCTGAATATATCGTCCGCGACCATACGAGGGAACTCAACCTTTCGGACGGGCGCTGGGTCAATTACGAGGAACTGAACCGGGAGCGTCAGGGCCGCTATGCCGATGTCGCCAATGTCGAGACCTTCATCAGGAAGAGCGATGCCTGTCAGCGCGCGCTCGACCGGCTCGGCGACGAGCTTGCCGCCGCCGATCCCGATGTCGTCATCATCGTCACCGACGACGAGACCGAGCTTTTCAATCGCATGAACACGCCGGCGGTCTCGATCTATTACGGCGAGACCGTCATTACCCATCCGCGCAAGCGCCCCGATCCGATGCCGAGCTTCATGCCCGGCATGCTGAAGCTTTATGGTATGGACGCGCCGCATACCTTTCCGGCGATGGCCGGCTTCGCGCGCGAGCTGATTGAGCGCTTCATCGATCATGAGATCGATATCGGCGCCGCGGCCCAGTCCGAGGACCCGTTGAAATCCGGCGTCGGCCACGGCATCGGCTTTGTCATCAACCGCATCTTCCGCGGCAAGACGATTCCGGTGATCCCGCTCCTCATCAACACCTATTATCCGCCGAACGCGCCGCGGCCCTCGCGCTGCCACGATATCGGCCGCGTGCTGCGCCGCGCGATCGAGGAAAGCGGCGAGGATTTGCGTGTCGTGGTGATCGCCTCGGGCGGGCTTTCTCATTTCACCGTCGATGAGGAGCTCGATCGCCGCGTCATCGAAGGCTTCAAGGCGGGGCAGGCGGACTTGTTGCGCACCCTGCCGGTTGCGGCGCTCAATTCCGGTTCGTCCGAAATCCGCAACTGGATCGCGGTCGCCGGCGCGGTCGAGGGCAAGGACAATCGCTGGCTCGAATACCAGCCGCTCTATCGCACCCCGGCCGGCACCGGGATCGGCGTCGGCTTCGGCGTCTGGGCGTGACGTGAAGATCGCCAAGCTCGAAGACTTCCACGCCGATGGTGGCTGGCGCACGCTATCGTTCCTGAAGGTCACGACCGATGACGGGCTCGTCGGTTGGTCGGAGTTCAACGAAGGCTTCGGCGTCGGCGGGGCGAGCGACATCATCCGCCGCTTCGCGCCCCTGGTGATCGGCGAGGACCCGCGCCGCGTCGGCAAGATCGGCGCCACCTTGCGGGCGCTGGTCCAGCTCGCGCCCGGCGGCCTCAACGCGCAAGCGATTGCCGCGATCGAGAATGCCTGCCTCGACATCAAGGCGAAGGCCTTGGGCGTGCCGGTCGCGGCGCTTTTCGGCGGGCCGTTCCGCGACCGCATCCCGCTCTACTGGTCGCATTGCGGCAGCTTCCGTGTTGCGCATGCCGCCTTGTTCGAGCGCGAGCTGAAGACGCCGCCGCTCCGCAATATCGACGATGTGAAGCGGCTCGGCGAGGAAGCGGTTCGCCGCGGCTTCAAGGCCTTGAAGACCAATCCTCTCCTCTTCGATGGCGATAAGCCGCGCATGGCGCCGGCGGGGTTTCAACCGGGGACGCCGGTCCTCGACAGGAATCCGGACCATCGCCTCGTCGCCGCCATCACCGATCAGCTCGCCGCGTTGCGCGACGGCGCCGGGCCGGCGATGGGCCTCCTCCTCGACCTCAATTTCAGCCAGCATATCGAGGGTTATCGCCGCATCGCCCACGCGATCGAGCGGTTCGACATGCTCTGGGTCGAGATCGACCTTCACGATCCGGTGGGCCTCACGACGATCCGCAATTCAACCTCCGTCCCGCTCGCCTCGCTCGAGACGATCTATGGCACGCGCCAGTTCCGGCCCTATTTCGAGGCGCGCGCGGTCGATGTCGCGATCGTCGATGTGCCGTGGAACGGGCTCTGGGAGAGCGTCAGGATCGCCGCGGTCGCCGATGCCTTCGACGTCACTGTCGCGCCGCACAATTATTATGGCGACCTCGCCAACCTGATGAGCGCCCATTTCTGTGCCGCGGTGCCGAACTTCCGCATCATGGAGTTCGAGGCCGACGACATGCCCTGGACCCACGATTACGTCACCCGCCCGGTCGTGGTTGAGAATGGCGAGCTGGTCCTGCCCGAAGCGCCAGGCTGGGGCGCCGACATCGATGAAGCGGCGCTCGCCGCGCACCCGCCGAAGCGGCGGGGATAGCGCGGCCCGCCTTTCGCCGGCGCGGCTTACGCCGTGAACAGCCGCTGGCCGACGAACTCGCCCCGGGCGATGCCGCCGGGACAGGCGAAAACGGCGCTGCCGACATGGGTCGTGAACTGGTTCAGCATGTCGAGCCGCGACATTCGCGTGAAAATCTTGATGAAGCCGGTGCGCGGATCACGCTGATAGCAGATGAAATGGAGGCCGGCATCGTATTCGAGGCCCTGGTGCCAGGGCGGCCAGCGCTCGGCAATGAAATTGATGTTGTCATTGTAGGAATAGGGCCGGCGCAGGATCTGAGCGCCGCCATTGGTCGTGGCGGCGGCAAGGCGGATATGCGCGGTCTCGGGAATGACGGGATTGCCGTCCTTGTCGGTCTTGTTGAGGTCGACCGGGTCGAATTCATGCTTCTGGCCGAGGGGCGCGCCCGAATATTTCTTGCGGCCGAAGGTCTGCTCCTGAAAGCCGAGCTTCAACCGGTCCCAATGTTCCAAAGCCATGCGGATGCGCCGGGCGATGACGTAGGAGCCGCCCTGCATCCAGTCCGGTCCCTCCTTGCCGACCCACACGGCCTCGCCCATGTCCTTGGGATCGCGGGGCGAAGGATTGACGGTGCCGTCCTTGAAACCCATGAGGTTGCGCGGGGTCTTGCCGTCAGGGGGCCGGGGCAGGGAGCCGGTCTGGCTCCAGCGCACCTGTGCCGCGCCCGCCGCGGCTCTCGCCAATTGGCGCACCGCATGGAAGGCCACCTGAGGATCGTCGCAACAGGCCTGGACCGAGAGATCGCCGCCCGAATGACCGGCGACCAACTCGTCGCCGGGAAAACGTGGCAGATCGACCAGCGCCGCCGGCCGCTGTGCCGCGAGGCCGTAGCGGTCGTGCCCGTCCTTCGTGAAGAGGCCGGCGCCGAAGCCGAAGGTGAGGGTAAGTCGGGACGGCCCGAGGCCCAGCGCCTCGCCGCTGTCGGTACCGGGCTCGGCCGGATTGTCGATCAGCGGCGCCGCCGTCTCGCCCTGGGTGAGGTGCGCCGCCATCTCCGTCCAGCGCTTCAAGAGCGCCACCACCTCGTCCCGCTTCGGGGTGATGAGATCGAGAGCGAGGAAATAGGAATAGGTCTGTTGCGGGGTCGCAATGCCGCCCTGATGCGGGCCATGGAACGGCTCGATGCCGTTCCGGGGATTGGTGGCGGCGGCAGCGGTCTCGCCGAATGGCGCGAGCGCGATCCCCGTCACCGCCATGCCGCCCGCCGCGGTTAGAAAGCCGCGGCGTGACGGGCCGCCGTGAAGGTGATGGCGGCCGCCGCGCGATCTCATTTCGCCTCCATCAGCGTGTTCACATCGTCTTCGACGTAATAGAAGCCGCGGCCCGAGGGCATCATCGCGATGCCGAAGAGATCGCCATTGCCCGGCGGCGATTGCGCCTGGTCGGTATCGAGCCATTGCGCCGCGATCTGCTTGCCCGTCACCGGGTCGATCTCGACCACCTCGCCGTTTAGGGCATTGCACACCAGAAGGTGGCCGTTCGGTGCCACGATCAACGTCAAGGCGCGCTTCAACAGCCCGTCCTTGGCGATGGTCCGGCCGGTGCCGGCGCTCGAATTCCGGGTCGAAGGGTCGGGAATCGCCACGACCCGATTGCCAACCGCGTCCGCGACGTAAAGCGTCTTGCCGTCGGGCGACAGCGCGACACCCGTCGGCCCGACCTCGTCGGCGTCCTTGTCGGCCCGCGCGCCGATGCCGCTCGCGATCACGGTCTCGTTCGTCACCGCCGGTGGGTTTCCATCTTTCATTGAAAGATCGATCCGCAATACGTTGGCTTTATAAGATATTATTGGCTTTCCTGTCGCCTTGTCCACGACGTCCGGGCCGGGCAAATCGCCGAGCATGCTGATAAACAGCGTGGCTGTCTTGCCGTTGTCGATGACGGCGATATTGCCCCACGGGCCGTTGATCGTCGCGCCGGTGATGGTGCCAACCAATTTGCCATCGGCATTGATCACGATGAGGCAGCCGGCGCCTCTGGTCTTGGTGGTGCCGTCGGGGCTGGGCGTGCTGCCGACGATCACCCAACCCGATTTCAGCATCGCCATTGCCGCGGTCATGCCGACGCCGCCGGGGCAGTCCGTGATCTTGTGCGGCAGCGCGGCGAACTGCGTCATTTGCCGCGTCGCCGGGTTGTAATCAAGGATGGTCGACCCGGTGCCCTGAAAATTGGCACGATCGTTGAAATTATCGACCAGCACATCGCCCTTCTTGATCTTGCCGGCGGACACGGGCGCGACCACGATTGCGTAGGGATTGAGGTCGCCATTGTCGGGCACGGTCGAGGCGAGGAGGGAATGGTGATGAAGGGTCGCAAGGAAGCCGTCCGGCGCGGCGGTTGCGGTCGGCATCGGTCCGAATGTCGCCGCCAGGACCAACCCCGTCACCAATCCAATGCCGAAACGCACCATCGGCCGAACGCCATTCTCGGTGGATTGCGAATGCGAATGAGTTGCAGGTATCATGATCGTCGCCCCGTCACAAGAAGGAAATGCCAATCCATTGGTTAAGCGGCTCTTTGCCGCACAGCGAGGTCTAGAAGGTGATGTTCGCGCGGACGCAGAGGATCGCCTCGTCCTCGACCTTCCGATTGGGTTGGTTCGGGTTGGCGATGCCGCCGCCGGGATTGAAGAAATATTGGAAATCCGGCTGGAGTTGGAGCCAGGGCGTCACCTGTGCCTGATAGGTGATTTCGATGAAGGTCTCGCCGGATTGCGTCGGCCAGAAGGTGCCGGGGTTGAATGCCGCATCGTCGCGGTCATAGCCGGCGACGCGGCCGCTGACATGGGTATAGCCCATGCCGACGCCGAAAGTGTCGTTCGCCCGGCCGGGCAGCGGCTCATGCAGGGTGAGGCCGGCATTGAGGGCGAAATCAACCAGGTTGCGGTCGGTATCCGGCGTTCCCATCAATCGGGCGAAGAGATTGAGATTGTGGCCGCTGTCGTCCGCCTGTTGCCAGACCATCTGGTCGGCGACGGCATAGAAGCCGTAATCGCCCCCATGTATCCGCGGAATCCCGGTGCTGACCGGGCTGGCTAGCGGTAGGCCCGTGTTGTCGTAGCGATAGTCGGCGAATTTCTCGCTGTCGTACCAGGCGCCGAGCCGATAGGTCCCGGGGAGAGCCTGTCTGTCGCCCGGCATAACCATGTCGCCGACCGCCTGCGTCGTATATTGCAACTCGGCGATCGCAAGGACGCCGTTATCGACGGGGAAGCTCGTCCCGGACGAGTTCGCCAGTTGCGGATCGGCAATTGCGTTGTCGGGCGAGGGGCTGCCGCTGAACACCCCCGCGAGCACGGTCAGATTGGGCGTCGGATGTGCCCGCAACCGCACCCCCGGCGCCGACAGCGGATAGGCCGGGCCGCCCGCCGGGATGTCGAGCGCCGGCAAGGCTGGCCAACCCAGGGCCGCGTTGAGGAAATAGAGCCCGTTGCTGGTGACCATGAATTCCTGGTCGATGCTTTGCTGACCGATCTTCAGGTCGGCTCGGCCATTCCAGAATTGCTGCTGATACCAAAGCTCCCAAAGCCGCGTCCCCGTGTCCGCTTCGATCCCGCTCTCCGTCTGAAGATTGTCGAGATTGTCGGCGCGGAGATTGCGGCCATGAATCTGAAGCGCGCTGGCATTGAAGGTGCCGCCCCACCAGCCGAACGCCTTTTGAGTATCGAGTTGAAAAATTGCGGTGGTCAGCCCGTCATATTCGAAGCCGCGGCGCGTGCCGCCGGTGAGATTGCCGAGAATTTCGCTGGTCTCGGTGAGGCTGAGCGTCGCGCCATATTGCGCGAGCCAGGGCCGCAAGCCCGCCATATCGCCGAGGAGGCTCGGCGTTGTGGCAAGATAATTGCCGAATGCGGCTGGACCCGCAGGCGTCGGCTGGTCCTGGGCCGCCGCCATGGCCGGTGCCGCCATGACGGCGAGGCCGGCAACACCGGCCGCCAGTCGGCGGCGGTTCAAGATCGCGCGTATTCTCTGTCGCTTCATCGCGGCAACCCCATTCGTTACCTCGCTTTGTTGGCCGTGGATAATGCGAGTAAGTCGCAATTGCAATGGAAATTATGCGACTAATTCGCATTTGCATTTTTGTCGCATCGCCCTTATATCCATCCCCATCGCGCCCACAACAGCGTGGAGTTTCCCGGTCGATGTATGTCTGCGTCTGCAATGGCCTGACCACCCGCGAGATTCGCGCCGTCGCGGCGAGTTGTCCCTCGACGGGTGGGGTCTACCGCGCGCTGGGCGTCCAGCCGCGCTGCGGCAAGTGCATTCCGGCGATCCGCGGCATGGTGGCCGCCGCCAAGGAAGCAACGCGGGAAGAGCTTGCGTCCGGCGCCGTTTCCGGTTGAGAGTCGTTGCCATTGTGACCGGCCGCGGCGCGCCTGGCGCCGGGATGGCGAAACGGGGAGGGTCCTGTGCGCGGCGACCAAAAGACGATCGAGCATCTCAATCGCATCCTTAAAAACGAGCTGACGGCGATCAACCAGTATTTCCTTCATGCCCGCATGCTGGACAATTGGGGCGTCGGCAAGCTCGGCCATTACGAGTATCAGGAATCGATCGGCGAGATGAAACATGCCGACCGGCTGATCGAGCGCGTCCTGTTCCTCGAAGCCCTGCCCAACCTTCAGGATCTGGGCAAGCTGTTGATCGGCGAGGAGGTGAAGGAAGTCCTCGAATGCGACCTCAAGGTCGAAGAGGCAGGGATCGCCGATTTGCGCGAGGCGATCCAGCATTGCGAGAGCGTCCGCGATTTCGTCTCGCGCGATCTCCTCTCCGACATCCTCGACGCCGAGGAAGATTCGGTCGATTTCATCGAGACCCAACTTACCCTCATCGACAAGATCGGGATCGAGAACTACATCCAGCTTCAGTCCGAAAGCGCCAAGGAAAGCTAGGTCAGAAGCCGGCCATGATCTCGCCGATCTGAACCCAGTATTTGCCGTCGAAGCGTTCGAGCGCCGCCTCCATGATCGGCATGCGACGCGAGGGGCTGGTGAAATAATGGATGCCGGGTAGCAGGCCGATGGGATGGAATTTCCGGAGACTGACGGCCTGGCGCAGGATGTTGACGCGCGACAGATCGTTGCCGCATTGCCTCAATGTCTGCGCCATCGCCTGCGCCGTGACATAGCCCATCAGCGCATAGAGGTCGTTTTTGTGAATGCCGGGCACATATTTCTTCAGGAAGGCGAAATAGGGCTTGAGGCGGCCGTCTTCGGTCCAGCGCGGATCGCTCGGGTCCATATAGGAGGCGGCGGTCATGAGGCCCTTGAGCTTCGCGAGGCCGTAGGGCGCGAGCAGCCGCACCGAGGAGGACGGACTTGGGATCAGCGTCAGAGGATGCCAATGAAGCGCCGCCATCCCGTCGAGGACCCGGACCGCGAATTGCGGCGCGACGCCGAGCACCACGGCATCGACGCCGGCATTTTTGAGCTTCTCTAGCGGCGTCGCCACATCCGGCGTGCGGCTGTCGGCGAAGCTCGCCTCGGCGGCGACGCGCTGGTGATAAAGGCCGCCGAAACCCTGCATCAGCCCCTGGTGGTAGGCGTTACCGAACTCGTCTTGCTCATAGAGGATGCCGGCCTTGGCCTTAGCCTCGTTGATGAGGAGGTAGCGGCCGAAAATCTGTCCCTCGATCCGCAGCACTGGAATGCCGCCGACGGTCCAGGGAAACTCTCTTGGATGGGCGGCCTCGTTGCCGCTCGAGGCGATGAAGAGTTGCGGCACGCCCATATGGTTGAGATAGGCCCGCGTCGCCATCGCCATCGGACCGATGGTGGAGAAGATCGCGGCGACGTGATCCTGTTCCACCAACTTCTTGGTTTGTTCGAGTGAGCGATTCATGTTGAAGCCGTCATCGAGGCTGATGAGCTTGATCTTGCGGCCGTTGATGCCGCCTTGGTCGTCGATCATCTTGAAATAGGCGGCCTCGGTGCGCGGCATGCTCGATGACAGGACCGAGCCGAGACCGCTATAGGGCGCGGTCTGGCCGAGCGTGAT
>JBOHLV010000106.1:0-19377 GCA_050729815.1 Allostellaceae bacterium | reverse complement strand
CGGAAATCCGTAGGAGTGTAGCTCAACTGGTAGAGCACCGGTCTCCAAAACCGGGGGTTGGGGGTTCGAGCCCCTCCACTCCTGCCATTAGATTTTCTTAGCGCGGAACGCGCTTGGAAAATCTTATGTCCCCGCGAAGGCGGCCGCACCGTCGGCGCCGGCGTCGTCGCCAAAATCATAAAGTAAGCGAGCGGGAACGCGGCAGCGGGCGCGCGGAGAAGCGAAGATGGCCATAGACAATCAAAATATCCGCATCCGGCTGCGGGCATACGATCATCGCGTCCTCGACCAATCGACGAGCGAGATCGTCAACACGGCGAAGCGCACCGGCGCCCGCGTGCGCGGGCCGATTCCGCTTCCGACCCGGATCGAGAAATTCACGGTGCTGCGCTCGCCCCACATCGACAAGAAGTCGCGTGAACAGTTCGAGATCCGTACCCACAAGCGGGTGCTCGATATCGTCGATCCGACGCCGCAAACGGTGGACGCGCTAATGAAGCTCGATCTCGCCGCCGGCGTCGATGTCGAGATCAAGCTTTGAGGCGATGACGATGCGTACCGGTCTCATCGTCAAAAAGCTCGGCATGACGCGGGTCTTCACCGACGACGGCACCCATGTCCCGGTAACGGTGCTGGAGGTCGACGTGCAGGTCGTCGCCGTGCGCACGGCGGAGCGTGACGGCTATACCGCCGTCCAGCTCGGCACCGGCAAGGCCAAGGTGAAGAACGTGACGCAGCCGATGCGGGGGCACTTCGCGAAATCGAAGGTCGAGCCGAAGAAGAAGCTGGTCGAATTCCGCGTCACGCCCGACGCCCTTATTGAGGTCGGGGCCGAGCTCTCGGCGGCGCATTTCGTTGCGGGGCAGTTCGTCGATGTCGTCGGCACCACCAAGGGCAAGGGTTTTGCCGGCGTCATCAAGCGCCATCATTTCAGCGGCCTTCGCGCGACCCACGGCGTCTCGGTTTCGCATCGGAGTCACGGTTCGACCGGCCAGCGCCAGGACCCGGGGAAGGTGTTCAAAGGCAAGAAGATGGCGGGACATCTGGGCGATGTTCGGGTGACGACGCAGAACTTGAAAGTGGTATCGAGCGATGGCGAGCGCGGCCTCATCATGGTGGAGGGCGCGGTGCCGGGTGCCGATGGCGGCTGGGTGCTGATCAAGGATGCAGCGAAGCGCAAGGCGCCGGAGGGGCTGCCGTTTCCGGCGGCGCTACGCGGCACGGCCGCGCCGGCGGCAGAAGAGGCCGCGCCATGAGGATCGCCGTCACCAATCTCGACAATGAGGGCGCGGGCGAGATCGAGCTTGCCGACGAGATCTTCGGCCTGCCGGTGCGCAAGGACATCCTCGCCCGCATGGTGAACTGGCAGCTCGCGAAGCGCCGCGCCGGCACCCACAAGGCAAAGCAGGTCGGCGAGGTCCAGGGTACGACCAAGAAGCCCTGGAAGCAGAAGGGCACCGGCCGCGCCCGCCAGGGCAGCCTGCGCTCGGCGCAGTTCCGCGGCGGCGGCGTCATCTTCGGGCCGGTGGTGCGCGACCATGCGCATGGTCTACAGAAGAAGGTGCGGCGCCTCGCCTTGAAGACCGCCCTCTCGGCGAAGCAGGCGGAGGGCAAGCTCGTCGTGCTCGATGCCGCGAAGGCCGCGGCGGGCAAGACCAAGGCGCTCGCCCAGCGCTTCAAGTTGCTCGGCTGGGAATCGGTGTTGATCATCGATGGGCCGGGGCTCGATCAGAATTTCGTCCGCGCCGTCCGCAACCTGCCGCGCGTCGATGTGCTGCCGCAGGAGGGCGCCAACGTCTATGACATCCTGCGCCGCGACAAGCTGGTGCTGACGCGGAGCGCCATCGAGCAATTGGAGGCGCGCCTCAAATGAGCCGGTTCCGCATCATTCCGAAAGCGCCGCCCAATCTTTCGCGCGCAGCGATGTACGACATCATCCGCTCGCCCGTCATTACCGAGAAGGCGACCATGGGGTCGGAGCACAACCAGGTCACCTTTCGCGTACCGGTCACCGCTGACAAGCGTGCGGTCAAGGTCGCGGTCGAGGATCTCTTCAAGGTCAAGGTCAAGGCGGTGAACACCATTCTGGTCAAGGGCAAGCGCAAGGCGACGAAGGGCCGCGTCGGGTTCCGCTCCGATTACAAGAAGGCGATCGTCACCTTGGTCGAAGGCTCGAAGATCGACGTGACGACAGGGGTTTGAGGATGGCGCTCAAGAATTACAATCCGGTGACGCCCGGTCAGCGCCAGCTCATCCTGGTCGACCGCGGAGAGCTGTGGAAGGGCGGGCCGGTGAAGGCGCTGACCCAAGGCTTGAAATCAACGGGTGGCCGCAACAATACCGGGCGCATCACCTCGCGCTATCGCGGCGGCGGCCATAAGCAGCGCTATCGCCTCGTCGATTTCAAGCGCCGGAAGGACATGCCGGCGCAGGTGGTGCGGCTCGAATACGATCCGAACCGCACGGCTTTTATCGCCCTCATCAAATACGAGGATGGCGAGCTCAGCTACATCCTGGCGCCGCAGCGTCTCGCCGCTGGCGACAAGGTCGTGTCGGGGGAGCGTGTCGATGTAAAGCCCGGCAATTCGATGCCGATCAGCGCGATCCCGCTCGGCACCATCATCCATAATGTCGAATTGAAGTCCGGTAAGGGCGGTCAGCTTGCGCGCTCGGCCGGCACCTATGTTCAGCTTGTCGGCCGCGACGCCGGCAACGCCCTTCTGCGCCTCACCTCGGGCGAGGTGCGGATGGTGCGGGCGGAATGCCGGGCCACCATCGGTGCCGTCTCGAATCCGGACCAGCAGAACCAGTCGATCGGCAAGGCCGGGCGCAATCGCTGGAAGGGCCGGCGCGGCCATGTCCGCGGCGAGGCGATGAACCCTGTCGATCACCCCTTGGGTGGCCGCACCAAGGGCGGCCGCCATCCCGTTTCACCTTGGGGTCAGCAGGCCAAGGGCTTGAAGACCCGGCACAACAAATCGACGGACCGCCAGATCGTGCGCCGTCGGCGCAAGAAATAGAAGGAGAGCGGTGTGACACGCTCGGTATGGAAAGGCCCGTTCGTCGACGGCTATCTCCTCAAGAAGGCGGAGAAGGCGCGTCAATCGAGCCGCAACGAAATCATCAGGACCTGGTCGCGGCGCTCGACCATCTTCCCGCAATTCGTCGGGCTGACCTTCGGCGTCTATAACGGCAACAAATTCGTGCCGGTCCTGGTGACGGAGCACATGATCGGCCATAAATTCGGCGAGTTCGCGCCGACCCGACTGTTCCGTGGCCACACGGCGGCCGACAAGAGAGCAAAGCGAGCCGACTGATGGGTAAGCCCGCCAATCCCCCGCGCGTTGCGGAGACCGAGGCGATGGCCTTCGCCCGCGCCATCAGGACGAGCGCGCGCAAGCTGAATCTTGTCGCCGGGTCGATCCGCGGCATGAATGCCAATGCGGCGCTCCACGAGCTCGAATTCTCGCATCGCCGTGTCGCCGGCGACGTCAAGAAGGTGTTGCAGGCGGCAATCGCCAATGCCGAGAATAATCACCAGCTCGATGTCGATCGTCTCGTCGTCAAGGAGGCGACGGTGGGGCGCGCCTTCGCGCTGAAGCGCTTTCATGCCCGTGGGCGCGGCCGCGCCGCGCGGGTCGAGAAATATTTTTCCAATCTCACCGTCATCGTGCGCGAGCGCGAGGAGACGGCGGAGGAGCAGGCCTGATGGGGCAGAAAGTCAATCCGATTGGGCTTCGGCTCGGCATCAATCGCACCTGGGATTCACGCTGGTTCGCGCGAAAGGATTACGCGGCCCTCCTGCATGAGGATCTGAAGCTGCGGAAGTTCCTCTCCGGCCGCCTGCAACAGGCGGGTGTGAGCCGTATCGTGGTCGAGCGCGCGGCGAAGAAGGCGCGCGTCACTATCCATTCGGCGCGGCCGGGCGTCGTCATTGGCAAGAAGGGCGCCGACATCGAACGGCTGCGCGTCGATATCGGCAAGATGACGACGAGCGATGTCAGCCTCAATATCGTCGAGATCCGCAAGCCCGAAATCGAGGCGAAACTGATCGCGGAGGGCATTGCGCAACAATTGGAGCGCCGCGTCGCCTTCCGCCGCGCCATGAAGCGCGCGGTGCAGTCGGCGATGCGATTGGGCGCGCTCGGCATTCGCATCAATTGCTCCGGGCGCCTTGGCGGCGCCGAGATTGCGCGTATGGAATGGTATCGCGAAGGTCGGGTGCCGCTCCATACGCTGCGCGCCGATGTCGATTTCGGCTATGGCACGGCCAAGACGACCTATGGCACTTGCGGCGTCAAGGTCTGGGTGTTCAAGGGCGAGGTCATGGCGCACGACCCGATGGCGCAGGATAAACGCATCGCCGAGGCGCAGGCCGCGCGGGCCTGAGTTCGGGGGATTAGGGAATCATGCTTCAGCCTGCACGCAGCAAATATCGCAAGGCCCATAAGGGGCGGATTCATGGCCTTGCCAAAGGTGGCACGACCTTGAATTTTGGCTCCTATGGCCTCAAGGCGACCGAGCCCGGCCGCGTCACCGCACGCCAGATCGAGGCCGCGCGCCGTGCCGTCACGCGCCATATCCGTCGCGTCGGCCGCGTCTGGATTCGCATCTTTCCGGATGTGCCGGTGTCGGCGAAACCCGCCGAGGTTCGCATGGGCAGCGGCAAAGGGTCGCCCGAATTCTGGATTTGCCGGGTGAAGCCGGGCCGCATCCTCTTCGAGCTCGACGGCGTGCCTGGTCCGCTGGCGCGTCAGGCCTTTGCGCTGGCCGCGGCGAAGCTGCCGATCGGCACGCGCATCATCAGCCGCGTCGGCGAGGAGGCGGGTCGATGAAAGCGGAGGATGTGCGCGCCAAGACCACGGACGAACTTACGACCGAGGTTGATAAGCTCGGCAAGGAGACCTTCAATCTGCGCTTTCAACGGGCGAGCGGCCAGCTTGAGAACACCGCGCGCATGCGCACGGTGCGCCGCGACATCGCACGCATCAGGACCATCCTGGCCGAGCGCGCGCGGGCCTAGGGGATAGATCATGCCGAAACGAATCCTCCAGGGCGTCGTCGTCAGCGACAAGTCGGAGAAGACGATCATCGTCAATGTCGAGCGCCGGGTCATGCACCCGGTCTACAAGAAATTCATCAAGCGCTCGAAGAAGTACGTGGCGCATGACGAGACCAACACCTGCAAGGTGGGCGATCTCGTGCGGATCGAGGAGAGCCGCCCGATCTCGAAACGCAAGCGCTGGGTGGTGGTCTCCGACCTTGGGGCCACAGCGCCATGATCCAGATGCAGACCAATCTCGATGTCGCCGACAATTCCGGTGCGCGGCGGGTGCAGTGCATCAAGGTGCTGGGCGGCTCGAAGCGCAAATATGCCGTGGTCGGCGACATCATCGTCGTGTCGGTAAAAGAGGCGATCCCGCGTGGCCGGGTCAAGAAGGGCGATGTCCATCGCGCCGTGATCGTGCGCACGGCAAAGGAAATCCGCCGTACCGACGGCAGCGCCATCCGTTTCGACCGCAACGCCGCGGTGCTGATCACTCCGCAGAACGAGCCGATCGGCACTCGCATCTTCGGGCCGGTGACGCGCGAGTTGCGCGCGCGCCAGTTCATGAAGATCGTCTCGCTCGCGCCCGAGGTGCTCTGAAGCCATGGCGACAAAGTTCAAGATCAGGAAGGGCGACAAGGTCGTGGTCATCTCCGGCCGCGACAAGGGCCGCAACGGCGAGGTGTTGAAGGTGCTGCGCGATCAGAGCCGCGTCATCGTGACCGGCGTCAACATGATCAAGCGCCACACGAAGCAGAGCGCGGGCGAGCCCGGCGGCATCATCGAAAAGGAAGGCTCGGTCCATCTCTCGAATGTCGCCATTGCCGATCCAAAGGGCGGCGAGGCGACACGCGTCGGTTATAAATTCCTCGATGACGGCCGCAAGGTGCGCGTCGCGCGCCGCTCTGGCGAAGTCATCGATCGGTGAGGGCGAGGCCATGACCACCCGGTTGCGAGACCATTACGACAAAACCGTCCGCTCCGCGCTGATGGAGGAGTTCGGCTACCCCAATGCGATGGCGGTGCCGCGGCTTGACAAGATCGTCGTCAATATGGGCGTCGGCGAGGGCACCCAGGATGCGAAGAAGGTCGATGCCGCGGCTGCCGACCTTGCCGCCATCACCGGCCAGAAGGCGGTGATCACGCGGGCGAAGAAATCGATCGCCACCTTCAAGCTGCGCGAGAACATGCCGGTGGGCGCCAAGGTGACGTTGCGGCGCGCGCGGATGTACGAGTTCCTCGACCGGCTGGTCAATATCGCGCTGCCGCGGGTGCGCGATTTCCGCGGTTTGTCTGGCCGAAGCTTCGATGGCCGCGGCAATTACGCGCTGGGTTTGAAGGAGCAGCTCGTGTTTCCCGAAATCAATTATGACAATGTCGATACCGTGCGTGGCATGGACATCGTTATCTGCACCACGGCACGGACCGATGCCGAGGCGAAAGCCTTGCTGCGCGGTTTCGACTTGCCGTTCGTCAACTGAGGGCGAAAGAGAAGGCACTTCGATGGCGAAGTTGAGCTCGATCAATAAGAACCAGCGGCGCGAGAAGATGGTGCGGCGGTTCGCCGCGAAACGCCGTCGCCTCAAGGAGGCGTCGGAGGACCGCGCGCGCCCGCCAGAGGAGCGCTTTGCGTTACGCCTGAAGCTGGCCGAGTTGCCACGCAACGGGTCGGCGACGCGTGTGCGCAACCGTTGCGCCTTGACCGGCCGCCCCCGCGGCACCTATCGCAAATTCAAGCTGTCGCGCATCGCGCTGCGCGAGCTTGCCTCGTCCGGCCAGATTCCGGGCATGGTCAAGTCGAGTTGGTGAGGAGACGCGACTGATGTCCATGACCGATCCGGTAAGCGATCTCCTGACCCGAATCCGTAACGGCCAGCAGGCCAAGAAGGATAGCGTGCTGTCGCCCGCCTCGAAGATCCGCGCCAACGTCCTCGAAGTGCTACAGCGCGAAGGCTATATCCGCGGCTACAGCCGTAACGATGAGCATCTCCGCGATGCCGAATTCAAGATCGAGCTGAAATATGTCGATGGCGAGCCGGTGATCCGTGAGTTGACGCGCATTTCCAAACCGGGGCGCCGCGTCTATTCGCGCATCGCCGATCTGCCGCGGGTGTATAACGGGCTCGGCATCTCGATCCTGTCGACGCCGCGCGGTGTCATGTCGGACAATGAGGCCCGCGTCGCCAATGTCGGCGGTGAGGTGCTATGCCGGGTGTTCTAAAGAGGGTCTGATGTCACGCGTCGGAAAAAATCCCGTGCCGATTCCCAAGGGGGTGGAGGTTGCCATTGCTGGCGGCCTGCTCACCGCCAAGGGCATGCTCGGCACCCTCGAAATGGCGCTTGTGCCCGAGGTCGAAACCACCATCGCCGATGGTCAGGTCACGGTACGGCCGAAGAGCGAGGAGAAGCGGGCGCGGATGCGCTGGGGCACGACTCGCGCGCTGGTCGCCAACATGGTCCGCGGCGTCTCGACCGGCTACCGGGTCAATCTCGAGATCAACGGTGTTGGCTATCGCGCCGCGGTGCAGGGTTCGGAACTGGTGCTGCAGCTCGGCTACAGTCATGACATCCGTTTCCCGATCCCGCCTGACGTCAAGATCGCCTGCGAGCGGCCGACCGTGATTCAGATCACCGGCGCCTCGAAGCAGCGCGTCGGCCAGACCGCCCGCGCCATCCGCGAATTCCGCCTGCCCGAGCCCTATAAGGGCAAGGGCATCAAATACGAGAACGAGACGATCCGCCGCAAGGAAGGCAAGAAGAAGTAGCCATGTCGCAGAATACGAAAGCCCTGTTCGAGCGACGGGAGAAGCGCACCCGCCTCCGCGTCAGGGAACGTGCGAAGGGTCGGCCGCGGCTCTCGGTGTTCCGGTCGTCGCGGCACATCTATGCGCAGATCATCGACGATGTCGCGGGCCGCACCCTGGCGGCCGCGTCGAGCCTCGAGAAGGTGTTGCGCACCGAGCTCAAGACCGGCGCCGACAAGGCGGCCGCGGCGGCGGTCGGCAAGCTCATCGCCGAGCGGGCGAAGGCGGCCGGGGTCGAGACCGTGGTGTTCGATCGCGGCGGCTATCTGTTTCACGGCCGGGTGAAGGCCCTGGCCGACGCGGCCCGCGAAGGCGGGCTCGCCTTCTAAAAGGGATTGGACGTTTCATGGCAGGACCAACGGATTCACCGGGACGGCAGCGTCGTGGGCGCGGTGGTGAAGGCGGTGACCGCGGGCGCCGCGATGGCGGCCAGGGCCGCGACCGCGAGGAGTCGGAGTTCGTCGAAAAGCTGGTCTCGATCAACCGCGTCGCGAAAGTGGTGAAGGGCGGCCGGCGCTTCGGCTTTGCCGCGCTGGTGGTGGTCGGCGATTCGAAGGGCCGGGTCGGTTATGGTTCCGGCAAGGCGCGCGAGGTGCCGGAGGCGATCCGCAAGGCGACCGAACAGGCGCGCCGCGGCCTCGTCCGCGTGCCGTTGCGCGAAGGCCGTACCCTCCATCACGACATCATCGGCCGCTATGGCGCCGGTGAGGTGATCATGCGCGCGGCGCCGCCCGGCACCGGCATTATTGCCGGCGGCCCGATGCGCGCCATCTTCGAGGCCTTGGGCGTTCAGGATGTCGTCGCCAAATCGGTCGGCACCTCCAATCCCCACAATATGATCAAGGCGACGTTCGAGGCGCTCGGCCGTTCCACCAGCCCGCGCAGCGTCGCCGCCCGGCGCGGCCGCAAGGTGGCCGAGATTCTGGGGCGGCGCGAGGCCACCGCCGAGGCGCAGGCATGAACGCCACCGGATCGGACAAGAAAACCGTCACCGTGCGCCAGGTGGCGAGCGGCGCGGGCCGCAAATCGGACCAGCGTGCCACCTTGAAGGGCCTGGGCCTCAACAAGCTCAATCGCGTGCGGACGCTCGAAGACACCCCCCCGGTGCGCGGCATGATCGCGCGGGTGAAGCATCTGGTGCGCGTCGAGGACGGCGCCTGAGAAGGACATTGCGATGAAGCTCAACGAGATTCGCGACAATCCCGGCGCCCATTACAAGTTCAAGGCGATCGGCCGGGGCATCGGCTCCGGCAAGGGCAAGACCTCTGGCCGTGGCGGCAAGGGCCAGTCGGCGCGTTCCGGCTATTCGATCAATGGGTTCGAGGGCGGACAGACGCCGCTCCATCGCCGCCTGCCGAAGCGCGGCTTCAACCGTACGATGCTGCGCCGCGACTATGCCGTGGTCAATCTCGGCCGGGTTCAGGTTGCGCTTGATGCCGGCAGGCTGGCGCCCGATGCCATGGTCGACGGCGCGGCGCTGGTCGCGGCCGGCGTGTTGCGTCGCCAGTTGGATGGCGTGCGGCTCCTCGCCAAGGGCGAGCTCACGGCGCCGGTGAAATTTACCGTCGCGGGTGCGTCGAAAGCGGCGATCGCGGCGGTGGAGAAACTTGGCGGCTCGGTCACGCTAACGGCGCCGACGGCGGCCGCGCCGGCGGCGTGACGGCCCGCGGCGCGCGCGGCGCATTATCGCCTTGTCTCGATTTGCCGGTTTGAGGCACCTTCGGCGTCGCGACCCGTTTCGCCGGCCGAATTTTGCCCTACTTATCACCGGTGAGCATCGTACCGTCCGAGGATGATTGAATGGCTTCCGCCGCCGAGCAGCTTGCCTCTTCTCTTAACTTCTCCGCCTTTGCCAAGGCGACGGAGCTCAAGAATCGTCTCTGGTTCACGCTCGGCGCGCTAGTCGTCTACCGGCTCGGCACCTACATCCCGCTGCCGGGCATCGATCCACAGATCCTGCATGTGGTGTTTCAGCGCAATGCCGGCGGCATCCTGGGCATGTTCGACATGTTTTCGGGCGGCGCCCTTGGGCGCATGACGATCTTCGCCCTGAACATCATGCCCTATATCTCGGCGGCAATTATCGTCCAGCTGTTGGAGGCCGTGTCGCCGACGCTCGAAGCCTTGAAGAAGGAAGGCGAGGCCGGGCAGAAGAAGATAAACCAATATACCCGCTACGGAACCGTGGTGCTGGCTGCGGTCCAGGCTTATGGCATCGCCATGGGGCTTGAAGGCATGAAGGCGGGGGGCAGCTCGGCCGTGCTCGATCCCGGCGTGTTCTTTCTCGCAACGACCGTGATTACGCTGACCGCCGGCACCATCTTCCTGATGTGGCTCGGCGAGCAGATCACGGCGCGCGGCGTCGGCAACGGCATCTCGCTCATCATCATGGCCGGGATCATCGCCCGCATCCCCTCGGCGATGGCGCAGCTTCTCGAATTGAGCCGCACGGGTGCGCTCTCGCCGATGTTCGTCATTACCTTCTTTGTCGGCTCGATCCTGCTCATCACCTTCATCGTGTTCATCGAGCGGGCGCAGCGCCGCCTCCTGGTGCAATATCCAAAGCGCCAGGTCGGCAACAAGATGTTCGGCGGCGACTCCTCGCACCTGCCGCTGAAGCTCAACACCTCGGGCGTCATTCCGCCGATCTTCGCCTCGTCCCTCCTGCTGCTGCCGGCGACCCTCGTCGGTTTCAGCCAGAACCAAGCCTCGGGCTGGCTCGGCACCATCATGATCTATCTGGGGCGCGGCCATCCGCTCTATCTCTTTATCTATGTCGCGCTCATCGTGTTCTTCACCTTCTTCTACACGGCGATCGTGTTCAACCCGACCGAGACCGCGGACAATTTGCGGAAATATGGCGGCTTCCTGCCGGGGACCCGGCCCGGTAAGGCGACCGCGGATTATCTCGATTATGTGCTGACGCGGCTCACCGTTGTTGGCGCCGTCTATCTGGCCGGCGTTTGCGTACTGCCGGAATGGGTGATCTCAAAATATTCGCTGCCATTCTATTTCGGCGGCACCAGCATCCTCATCGTGGTCAGCGTGACGATGGACACGGTCGCGCAAATCCAGTCTCATCTCCTCGCACACCAATATGAGGGCCTCATCAAAAAGGCGAAGTTGCGGGGGAGACGCGGTTGAACGTCATTCTGTTGGGGGCACCTGGGGCCGGCAAAGGCACCCAGGCGAAGCGGCTCGAGGAGAAGTTCGGTCTTGTCCAGCTCGCGACCGGCGACATGCTGCGGGCGGAGCGCGCCTCGGGCAGCGCGCTCGGCAACGAAGTTCAGGCGATCATGGATGCGGGCCAACTCGTCTCCGACGACATCATGATTGCCCTCATTGCGAGCCGGATCGACCGGCTCGGCGGCCAGGGTTTCATTCTCGATGGCTTTCCCCGCACCGTGCCGCAGGCCGAAGCGCTCGACCGCATGCTGGCCGAGAAGGGCTTGCATCTCGACCGCGTGATCGAAATGGCGGTCGATGAGGCCGCGCTCATCGACCGGCTCGCCGGCCGCTTCACCTGTGCCAGTTGCGGCGCCTCCTATCATGACAAAAATCATCGCCCGAGGCGCGACGGCGTCTGCGATGTTTGCGGCGGGACGGAGTTCGTGCGCCGCGCCGACGACCGGCCGGAGGCGGTGAAGACCCGGCTTGAGGCCTATCGGCGCCAGACCGCGCCGATCCTGCCCTATTATCGGGGCAAGGCAATTCTGACCCAAATCGACGGCATGGCCGAGATCGACCAGGTGACGCGGGAGATCGAAGGCGTCGTTTCCGGCTTGGCGAAGTAGGTCAGTTCTCCGGCAGGCGATAGGCGCGGCGGGCGGTGCCTGAGAACAGCGCCGTTTTCTCTGTCGCGGAATACCCCGCGGCGAGGCGCTTCAACGCATTCCACAGCACGGCATAGCCGTAACTGCGCTTATCGACCGGGAAGTTGCTTTCGAACATCGCGCGGTCGGGGCCGAACGCCGCGATCGAATGCTCGATATAGGGCCGCCAGGCGGCCGCCAGGGTTTCCGACGGCACCGGCGCCGGATGCCGGTCATGATCGTCGAAGCCAAAGCCCATCACGTTCATGCCCATGCCGCCCAGCTTCAGATAGACGTTGGGGCAGGCGGCGAGCGCCTTGATGTTGTCGCGCCAGGTTTGGAACACCTCTTCGCGCTTTCCGGCATAGGCGTTGATGCCGATCGGGCCGCCGATATGGTTGAGGATGATCGTGGTCCCCGGAACGGCACGGGCGAGGTCGATCAGCTCCGGAATCTGGTGGTGGAACAGCCAGGCATCGAAGGAGAGGCCATGGCGCTCGAGCCGGGCAAAACCCTCGCGAAACTTGGTTTGGCGCAAAAGGTCGCTTGGAATCTCGCCCGGCATGGTCTTGACGCTCGGGTCGGCGTCCCAGACCGAGCCATTGCGGATGCCTTTGAAACGATCGCCTGCCGCCCTCAAATGGGCTTCGAGGACGCGCTCGACCGCGGCGCCGAGCGTCAGGTCGGCGAACCCGACGATGCCGGCACAAAGTCGCGCCGGGCCATAGATTCCGCTCGCGCTCATAGCGGCGGCGCCATTGACGAACTCGGTCTCGCCGACGGGCGCCATCGCCTCCTCGGCATCGGCGCGATACATCGCGTGGCATTGCAGGAACACGGTGGCGCGGATGTTGTGGCCGCTCGAAACGTCGGTGAGAAGGTCCTGGAACAGATAGCGATAGTCGCGATTGTCCCAAAGATGATGGTGGGGGTCGACGATCGGCAGATCGGGCTCGATGATCGGCTCCTGGTGCTTTTTGAGCCAGGTTTCGTCGATCGCGAACCGGTTGACGGCCGGCTTAACCTGGGTTTCTCCGCTCATTATCGTCTCCCTTGATTGGCTGAGCGGGAGATTGCGCCGGACCGCGCCACCCCGTCAAACGGTCGCGCGGTGCACCGGCAATCACGAAAGGGGGCTCTAGGTGGGTATTCGCGCCAGGCCTTCAAATTTTGGGGTGCGCTTCCTATTTTCCAAATCTCGGCCGGCGAAAGCCGATCGGATGGGGAAGAGCGCCGGCGAGATTTGTTTTTGACCGAACGAAGCCAATTTGGTGAACTGTTTCAACGGCACGACCCGAAAAACGAAGCCATAACGAAGCCATAACGAAGCCAATCCAAAGCCAATTGGGGCGACGGGAGAGACCCGAAGGGGCCGCGCAATGGGCGGGTGTGTCGAATCCGCCGGCGCGAGGCGGTTGACTCTGCGCCGTGGGTCGCTATATTCCGCTCTCCCGGCATGAAGCAGCGCTTCTTCGCCCGACACCTCCCATGGAGAAACGCAGGTGGCGCGTATAGCTGGCGTCAATATCCCCAATCAGAAACGAGTGCTCGTTGGCCTGACCTATATTCACGGCATCGGCCGCACCACGGCGGACAAAATCTGCGGGGAGTTGAAGATTCCTCCCGCTCGTCGCGTCCATGAGCTGACCGATGATGAGGTGATGCGGATTCGCGAGGCGATCGACCGTGAATATACGGTCGAGGGCGATTTGCGGCGTCAGGTGGCGATGAACATCAAGCGCCTGACCGACCTTGGCTGTTATCGCGGCCTTCGGCACCGCAGAGGCCTTCCGGTTCGCGGCCAGCGCACCCATACCAATGCGCGTACCCGTAAAGGCCCGGCGCGTCCCATCGCCGGCAAGAAGATGGCGACCAAATAGCCCTCACCCCAAGGCAAGGCAACAGGCACGAGCATGGCGAAGCCCGCATCGGCGCGCATCAAAAAACGCGAACGCAAGAACATCACTTCCGGTGTCGCGCATGTCAACGCGACCTTCAACAACACGATGATCACCATCACCGACGCCCAGGGCAATGCCATTGCCTGGTCGTCGTCGGGCGCCAAGGGGTTCAAGGGCTCGCGCAAATCGACGCCCTATGCCGCCCAGGTCGCCGCCGAGGATGCCGGCCGCAAGGCTATGGAGCACGGTATGCGCACCCTCGAAGTCGAGGTGAAGGGCCCCGGCTCGGGCCGGGAATCGGCGTTGCGCTCGCTTCAGACGGTGGGGTTCACCGTCACCTCGATCCGCGACGTGACCTCGATTCCGCATAATGGCTGCCGCCCGCCGAAGCGGCGCCGGGTTTGAGTCAGCATATCTAGTGAGGTGTCCGGCGGCCCGGCCGCCGGCGCCGATGGATCATCCCGCCGCCCATGACGGCGCGGATTTCAGGACAAGAGGTCTCACCCCGTGATTCAAAAAAACTGGCAAGCCCTCATCAAGCCGAAAATGCTTTCGGTCGAGCCGGGCGACGATCCGCACCGCGTCGCGACGGTGGTGGCGGAGCCCTTGGAACGCGGCTTCGGCCTGACGCTCGGCAATGCGCTTCGGCGCGTGCTGATGTCGTCGCTCCAGGGCGCGGCGATCATGTCGGTCCAAATCGAGGGCGTGCTGCATGAATTCTCCTCGATTCCGGGCGTGCTCGAGGACGTGACCGATATCGTCCTCAATTTGAAGGGCGTCGCCTTGCGCATGCATGGCGAAGGGCCGAAGCGCATGCGCCTTAAGGCCACCGGCCCGGGCGAGGTGCGCGCCGGCATGATCGAGGCCGGGCATGACATCGACCTCCTCAATCCCGATCATGTCATCTGCACCCTCGATAGCGGCGCCAAGATCACGATGGAGCTGATGGTCGCCTCCGGCACCGGCTACAAACCGGCGAGCGAGAACCGCAGCGAGGATTCGCCGATCGGCCTCATCCCGATCGACGCGCTCTACAGCCCGGTGCGCAAGATAAGCTATAAGGTGGACAACACCCGTGTCGGCCAGCGCACCGACTATGACAAGCTCTCGATGCACATCGAGACCAACGGCGCGGTGACGCCGGAGGATTCGGTCGCGCTTGCCGCGCGCATCCTCCAGGACCAGCTCCAGCTCTTCATCAATTTCGAGGAGCCGCGGGTCGCCAGCGCCGAGGAGCGGCCGTCGGAGCTGCCCTTCAACAAGAACCTCTTGCGCAAGGTGGACGAGCTCGAACTGTCGGTCCGTTCGGCCAACTGCCTCAAGAACGACAATATCGTCTATATCGGCGATCTCGTGCAGAAGACCGAGCCGGAAATGCTGCGGACGCCGAATTTCGGCCGCAAATCCTTGAACGAGATCAAGGAGGTGCTGGCGCAGATGGGGCTCCATCTCGGCATGGAGATCCCGAACTGGCCGCCGGAGAATATCGAGGATCTGGCAAAGCGCCTCGAGGAACCTTATTGATTGTCCGTTGATCTTTATTCGCCTGGGAGTTCGTCATGCGTCACCGTCTTCATGGCCGCCGCTTCAACCGAACTTCGGCACATCGCAAGGCGATGTTCGACAATCTCGCGCATGCCCTGCTGAAGCATGAGCAGATCACCACGACCCTGCCCAAGGCCAAGGATTTGAGACCCGTGGTGGAGCGCATGATCACGGTGGGTAAGCGCGGCGGCCTCAACGCCCGGCGCCGGCTCATCGCCGATCTTCAGGATGCCAAGATCGCCGACAAGGTCCTGACCACGCTGGCGACGCGCTATCGCGAACGCGCCGGCGGCTATACTCGCGTCTTGAAGGCGGGCTTTCGTTATGGCGATGACGCGGCGATGGCGATCATCGAACTGGTCGACCGTGACCCCGCGGCCAAGGGCCTCGATTCCGGTCCAAAGCAAACCCGGCATGAAGCCGGGGACGAAGAAGCCGCCTGATCGCGGTCTAGCGAATGGTGGCGGGCATCGGCTTTCGCGCCGCAGCCGGCGCGAACGACACCCGGCGGCTTGAAAAGGCGATATAGGCGGCAACGGGATCGGCCTTGAGCGGCGACGGCCGTTCCGCTTCGGGGTATTCCTCGGTCTCGGTAATGTCCTTGCAACTGATGGCGCCCAAGACATGATCCACGCGCTCGCCATCCTCCGACAGCGGCAGGAGAATCGCCCGGTAGAGGATCGCCGCGGCGTCGCGCACGCCGGTACCGCCGAAGGTGATCGGCGCGCGCCGCTCGATCACCTTCGGAATCTTGGCCGTAGCGAGGCGAAGCAGCGAATTCCGGGGAAAGTCGGCCAATGCCACGGGGCGATCCGGCGACCAGATATCCCGGCGCAACAGATCGCCGGCATAGAGCACGCACGAATCGTCAAATTCCTCCGCCAGCGCGACCAGAACGCAATTCGGGCAATCCATGCCCAACGAGTCGGGGACAAGATCGGTGCGCCGGGGCAGGTGCCGCTCGCCCGCCAGCGCTTTCCATTTCAGTAGTACCCGTGTCGCTAGGCGACGTTCGTCGTCGGACATACCAGGCTCCCTCCAAGGTCCTGGGTTGGGAAAGATAAGAAAGTTCGGTTAATGTCGGGTTAAATCCGAATATCGTGTGGATCAATTATAACACACAAAATATGTGTTATATGAATGATAAAAACTGTTTTGTAGTGTGTTTCAAATTGAAAATACCCATTACGATCGCTAAATTTACCCCTGAGGTGACTGAATGGCTGGCCGCCTCGCTATCCGAGGGGAGCATCCCGTTGTTCGATCAGCCCCAAACCCTGGCGCAGCGCGTCGCGGAGCTTTCCGCGACCTATCAGGGTCTGAACCGCGAGGCGCTATTGCGGGCGATCATTACCCGGGAATTTGCCGGTCGCATCGCCCTCGTCTCGTCCTTCGGCACGGAATCCGCGGTGCTGCTTCAGATGGTTGCCGAGATCGATCGGGCGCTGCCGATCCTGTTCATCGATACCGGCAAGCTGTTCGGTGAGACGCTCCGGTATCGCGACGAGCTGGTGGCTCGCCTCGGCCTTGCCGATGTCCGCACCGTAGGGCCGGCCGCGCTACGGATTGGCGAGCGCGATCCCGACGCCATGCTGTGGCAGACGGATTCCAACGCCTGCTGTTTCATCCGGAAGGTCGAGCCCTTGGCGCAAGCCTTGAAGGGCTTCGATGCCTGGATCACCGGCCGCAAGCGCTATCAGGGCGGGGCGCGCACCACGTTGCCGGTGATCGAGGGCGATGCCGGGTTCGTCAAGATCAACCCGCTGGCCGGCATGACCTATGCCGAGATCGATGGGGCGTTCACGACCCATCACCTGCCGCGCCATCCCTTGGAGGCGGAAGGCTTCCTGTCCGTCGGTTGCTATACCTGCTCGGCGCGCGTGGCGCCCGGCGCCGATCGCCGCTCGGGCCGCTGGCAGGGCACCGACAAACAGGAATGCGGCATCCACGAAAGCATGCTCAGCGCCGCCCTCTGATGGGGCCAATCCCGCGCCTCGAGACGACCCTCGCGGCGCTTGCATTTCTCTTGCCGCTGCGTCCCTATCGCGATTGCCGATATCGTGACGGATGAGAAGCAGGCCCCACATGACATTCGATCAACCGTTCCTCGAAGACATCGGCGACCGTTACCGCGCCGCCTATGTCGCCCATGACCCGAAGCTGGCGCCGATTGCGCCTGCGGTGCGCTTCACCGAGAACAATGCCGAGATGGCATTTCCGGATGCGAGTTGGGACACGGTGAGCCGCGAAGTCGGTCCCGCGCTCACTTTCAGCGATCTCGCCACCGGCAATGTCGGAATTTTTACCTCGATCATGATGATGGAGACACCGGGGTTCCTCGCGATCCGGCTCAAGGTGGTGGATGGCGCCATCACCGAGATCGAGCATATGCTATCGACGAAACGTAATCTCTCTGGGCCGCCGACGCCCTTCGGCGATGTTCACAGCTTCCGGCACGATCCCGATTTGGCACGCGCCTTGGCGCCGGCGGACCGCGTCTCGCGGGCGGAAATGGTGCACCAGGCGGACGGCTATTTCTCGACGCTCGAAAACAATGATGGCGAGATCCGGGGCGGCGCGAAATTCGCGCCGGACTCGACCCGGCACGAGAACGGCTTGGCGTTTGCGGAAGTCGAAGCCCGCTTTCGGCTCGGTCAGTACCGCTATAACGCGCGGCTGCGCGATCGGGAGTATTTTCTGGTCGATGAGACGCGCGGCCTCGTCATGGGCCGCGGCTTCATCGATCACAAGGGCGTCCTTGACACCTATCGCCTGACCGATGGCAGTGAGCGGAAATCGAACTATCGCGAACCCCAAAGTTGGAGCGTGCTCGAACTGTTCAAGATCAAGAATGGCATGATCGCGGGGATCGAGGCCACCTTCATCGCCGTGCCCTATCGTCTGCGCTCCCCCTGGACCAGGAACCCGCAATGATGAGGGGCGCGGCAATCCTCAAAGGGAGCGAGCGGTCTCGTTCCTTGACGTTGCATTTCAGTCTAGGATAAAGGAGGACCGGCCCGATAGCCGGGCATCGCCCTTGGCTCGATGGGGGATCGTCTAATGGTAGGACAGCGGACTCTGACTCCGCCAGTCTAGGTTCGAATCCTAGTCCCCCAGCCAAGCGTTATCAAAGGCTTACGGTACGACAGTTCGCCATTCGTGCCTCAAGTTTTCCGCGCCGGTTTTCCGTTTCCGTTGTGCTTGCGTTCCAGGCGGCGCTCATCGCGGCGCGTCCTCTATGCCGCGCCGGCGGGGAGGCGGCCGAGTTGCTCCTTGAGACGCTCGAAATCGACCGGCTTGGTAATGAACTCGATCGCGCCAAGGTCGCCGGCGCGGCGCCGCCGCTCCTCATCGCCATAGGCCGTCACCATCATCACCGGCAGCGTGGGCCAGCGCCGCTTCACCTCGCGCAGCAAAGCCAAGCCATCCATGCCGGGCATGTTGATGTCGGAGAGAATCACCAGAAGTTCCGGCTGGATCGGGCCGGTGAGCCGGTCCAGCGCCTCCTCGCCCGAGCCGGCGAAATGCAGCACATACGTGCCTTGCCGCGCCTCGCGGCGGAACCGCTGGCGGAACATGTCGGCGACATCGGGCTCGTCATCGACGATGAGAATGCTGACACTCATGAGGCTCCCCGGTTTCTTGGTCTATCGCTGGCGTGGCAGGCGGATGGTGAATTCGGTGAAGGCGCCGACCTCGCTCTCGACCGCGATGGTGCCGCCATGCTGTTGCGTCACGATGTCATAGCTGATCGAGAGGCCGAGCCCGGTGCCTTCGCCGGTCGGCTTCGTCGTGAAGAACGGCTGAAACAGCTTTTCCCTGATTTCGGGCGGAATGCCGGTGCCGTTGTCGCGGATGCGCACCTCAATGGCATGCCCAAGCTCTTTCGTCGCGACCGTCAAGACCGGGCGGAACTCGGCCGCGCCATTGTCGCGCCGGCGCTTGTTGGCGGCATAGAAGCCGTTGCCGCAGAGGTTCAGGAACACGCGCGTCACATCCTGCGGCACCAATTCGATCGGCTTCAGGGACTTGTCGTAGTCGCGCTCCAGCGTGATGTTGAAATTCTGGTCCTGGGCGCGGGCGCCATGATAGGCGAGGTTTAGCGACTCCTCGACCAACGCGTTGACATCCACCTCGCGCCGCTCGCCGGAGCCGCCACGGGAATGCGCCAGCATGCTCTTGACGATGCCGTCGGCGCGGCGACCATGCTCCTGAATCTTCTCAAGATTGCCGGTCAGCATTTCGAATGTCTCGTCGATCTCGTCGCG
>JBOHLV010000105.1:0-1800 GCA_050729815.1 Allostellaceae bacterium | reverse complement strand
CTGCGCCCCCAACTGCGCGAGGACCAGGAAGCCGCCGACGAGCGCGGCCATTATTCGCAAGAGCTCCACGAGGCGTTCCTCAAGGCCGGTTTCTATCGTTGCGTTCAGCCGCGAATGTTCGGCGGCTATGAGTTCGACATTCCGACCTTCTATAAGACCATGCTGGAGATTTCGCGCGGCCATCCCGGCAGCGGCTGGTGCCTGACGCTGTGCGCGTCGCATCCCTTCATCATCGCCTCGCACTGGTCGGAGAAGGGACAGCGCGAGCTGTTCGGACCGGACGGCTTCTATGCCTCGCCGCACCGGCCGCCGCCGCTCGGCACCGCGACGCCGGCTCCCGGCGGCTATATCATCGACGGCGTATGGGATTACTGCTCCGGCATCCCCCATTCCTCGCATTTCGTCGGCGGCGCGCGGATCGTCGACGGCGCGAATCCGCCCAACCAGATCACCTTCGCGATTCCGAAGAAGCAGGTGACGGTGCTTGATGATTGGGGCGGCGACAAGACGCTCGGCATGCGCGCCAGCGGCTCCAACAGCGTCAAGATCGACAAGGCATTCATCCCCGAGCATTACGTCGTTGCGGCCAACGCGATGTGGGCCTTGGCCGAAAGCATGAAGGACGGCACACCCGGCACGCGGCTCCATGGCAACCCCATGTATCTCGGCCGGGTGATGGGGCCCTATCACATGTCGCTGGTGGCGCCGACGCTGGGCGCCGCCTGGGCGGCGATCGACGAGTTCGAGCGCATCATCACGACGCGCAACACCCTGTTCCCGCCGGTCATCCCGCGCTATCAGCACAGCGATTTCCAACGCACATGGGGCCAGGCGACGGCGCTTGCCAACGCCGCCGAAGGCATCCTGATGTCGGCCGGGCACAAATACATGGATTACTGTCGCCGCTGGGCCAAGGACGGCACGCCGATCACGCTTGAGGATAATCTTGGCCTCTGGACGATGATCCAGCATGCGGGGCGCCTCGCCGGCGAGGCGATGGACGTGATTCATGCCAACTCGAGCTCCGCCGCGGCCAAGAAGGGCCAGAAGATCGAGCGCTATTATCGCGACGTCGCGATGTATAAGAGCCACATCTCGGCCCAATATCTCAATTTCGCGGCACCCTTGGCGCGCGCCCATTTCGGCCTAGAGCTCGGCCTGTTCGGGCTTTAGTGGGTCGCTTGACGAACCGGCAAGAAGCGCGCACCCTTGGGGCAATCAATCTCGGCGGGTAATTCCGCGCGAGGAGGACGTGAAGACACGTTCCGAGAGGGAGGTACATGACGCGCCTGGTGCGCCGGGCTTCGGGTATTGCCGCCGCCGTTGCGCCGACCGGGATGAACCGGGCGGTGGCGGCCGAATTCGTGTGGTGCTTTGACGCTGTTCTCGGATGGGCAATGGCGTCTCGCCGTCGTTATCGCTTCGTTGTTCGTAAATCATGCGTAGCGTTTTGCCAAGGTGAGAGTCGCCGCCGCGCGATCCAACGGGTCGGGCAGCGTTGGAAGGTAGCCCTGTAATCATATCGATAATTGGGCGGCACGCCCATTAGGAGGGGAGAGGGTAGATGAAGCGTCTTATCTGTTGGATGTCCGGACTTGTCGTAGCCGCGGCGCTGATCGGCGCAGGTCCGGCATTTGCCAAGCCCGATTGCGGGATGAACACCGGCAAGGCCGCGACCGGTAAGCCGATCCCGATCGGCGCCGTCACCTCGGCCAGCGGTATCGGCAGCTTCCAGGAAGCCGACCTTGCCGTGCGCGCCTATTTCGATTGCGTCAATGCCAATGGCGGCATCCATGGCCG
>JBOHLV010000104.1:0-7191 GCA_050729815.1 Allostellaceae bacterium | reverse complement strand
GGCAAAGAGGGTCGCGCCATGCGTTCGCGCCGCCGCGGCACGCAAGAGGTCCGACAGATGGCCGCCGAAGATCAGATTGTCGCCGAGGGCCAAGGCGCAGCGTTCACCTTGGAGCCAGTCGGCGGCGATGAGAAAGGCCTGCGCCAGGCCCTCGGGCCGTGGCTGTTCGGCATACTCGAAACGCATGCCCCATTCGGCACCGCTGCCGAGCGCGCGGCGAAAGAGCGGCAGATGTTCCGGCGTCGAAATAATCAGGAGGTCGCGCAACCCGGCCAGCATCAGGAGGGTCAGCGGGTAATAGATCATCGGCTTGTCGTAGATCGGCAGAAGCTGTTTTGAGATCGCGATCGTCGCCGGATGAAGCCGGGTGCCGGCGCCGCCAGCGAGGATGATGCCCTTCATCGTATTACCCCCGCCGGTCCGCGACGAATTGGATGGGCCGCGCGCGCGGCCCCTCGCCCGAGGATATTATTGTGGATGAAATCGGCGGGGGTGTCGATGGTGCGATCGACATGGGTCTCGGCGGCGAGATTCATGATTGCATCGGGCCGATGCCGGGCGAATACCGCATTGATGAGGCCTATCACGCGACTCCGGCCCCGATCAAGGCCGGTCCCGTCTTTGATCACGGCAACCTGATGAAGCGGGCGCAAGGCAAACGAAGCTTGCGAGGAGCCCGAAAAAACGCCTGCCGGTCAATCGACTTCCTTGAAACCGTCTTCCGCCGCGCCGCTTCAAATCTTCAAGCGGTTCCCCTGAGGCCGACCTTGCGGCCGAGTTCGGGCGGCGGCGGCAGCGTCCGGTGTTCGGTCAACATGGTGTCGATGCGAGCCTTGATCGTGGCTGGGAAGGGTGCCGATTTCGGCCCCGCCATCCGGACATGCAGCACCACGATTTCGAGGGTCGCGACCTGGTCGCCGCTTTCCGCCAGGGTCATGCGTTGAAAGAAATGGAGGCGCTTCGCGTCGGCGTCGAGGAGCTGGCATTCGACCCGCAAGAGGTCGCCCGCTTTCGTCTCCCGGCCATAGGTGACATGGGATTCGAGCGCGAACATTGAGTGATCGGTTTGGCGGCGATAGGCCTCGCCGACCCCGAGCGCGTCGAACAGCACGTCCGCCGCCTTGTCGAAGGCGACCAGGTAATAGGCCATGTTGAGATGACCGTTATAGTCGATCCATGCCGGCGGCACGGCAAGCTCGAAGGCGGGCAGCGGCGTCATCCCCTTAGTCCGCCATGATCGGCGTGATCCAATGCAGCCAGCCGGTCCAATGCAGCCACAGCATGGCGAAGATCATGGAGATGATGGTGATCGGGATGCCGGCGCGGGCATATTCGCCGAAGCTGATATGAATGCCGAACTGGGTCGCGCGCTCGGCGACGATGAGGTTGGCGAAGCTGCCAAGCAGCAGGAGATTGCCGGCGAAGGAGAACAGGAGCGCCATGCCATAGAACGCGCCTTCGGGCGGGTTCGGCCAGATCTGTAACAGCAGCACCACCGACGGCACGTTGCCGAAGACGTTGCTCATGAACAGCGTCAACGGCGCCAGCATGGCGAGATGGTCCGGGAGAAGGTTGGCGTCGCCGAGTGAGGCCACGAACCGGTAGGCCATCCCCGACTCTGCCAGCGCGCCGGTCACGGCGAAGAGACAGAGGAACAGGAGCAGGAGCGGCCAGTCGATCGCGGCGATCATGGTGCGGCTCGTGATCTTGCGGCTCGCCAGGAGCAAGGCGGCGATGAGAAGGCCGCCGACCTCGCGCGGCAGCGAGGTGCTGAAGAGAATGAGCAGCGCGACCAGCGCCACGAGCGCCTTCACGGTCTGCGCCTTGTCGAAGGGATGGCGCGGTATTTCGGGCCCGGCGACGACCAGCGCCGCCGGCGCCGCCGCGACCACCCGCTCATGCCACAGGAACCAGATCACGACGAACACGACGCCGAGCCCGAACAGCGCCGGCACCGCGCAGGCGAGGAGGAAATGGCTGAAGGAAAGATTGCCGATCTGGCCGAGATAGATGTTCTGGGGGCTCGAGATCAGCGTCGCGGCGGAGCCGGTATTGGCGGCGGTGACGAGGGCGATGAGGAACGGCCGCGGGTCATAGCCGCGCGCCCGGGCGCCGGCGATGAGCAGCGGCGCCATGGCATAGACGACGATGTCGTTGGCGAGGAGCGCCGTCAGCACCCCACAGACGCCGACCGTGAGCGCGAGCAGCGAGAACGGCCCGTTGTGCCGCGAGATGATCCAGTCGGCGCAATAATCATAGAAGCCCGCCGACAGAAACTGCGCCGAGACGATCATCAGCGCGAACAGCAAGACCAGAGTCGAGACGCCGATGCTGCCCGAGATGTCATCGATCGTCACCGTCTCGGTGCCGAGGAGCGCGATTGCGCCCAAGAGCGCGATGCCGGTGCGATCGACCCGGAACCAGGGCAGCCGACCCGCCGCCAGCCCCAGATAGGTCAGGAGGAAAACCAGCAGGATGATGGCGTTCTGCATAGGGGCGGTGGTGAGGAACAGGGCTTGGCGACGGGAGCGGGCCGGCAGCGCAGTCTGCCGGCCTCATATGGGTTTCCTAGCAGGAATCGCGGGCGGCGCAAGACCCCGCGCGAGACGGGCTTGACTCACCGCCGTCGTTCGGCCTGCACCACGTCGAAGCCGAAGGGTGAAAAATCATCCGGCATTATATTGACAATAAGATGTCATATAGGCATATTATTGTCATGATCGAAACCGATCTCATGCCCACTATCATCGCCGACACCTATGAACTTGCGGGCGCGTTCCGGGCGCGCGGCGAGGCGATCGCCGCCGCGATCGGACAAAGCCAGGCGCGCTGGCAGGTGTTGAGCGCGGCCTCGGGCGAGCCTTTGACCGTGCCGCAGATCGCGCGGCGCCTCGGCGTGACGCGCCAGGCGGTACAGCGCATCGCCGACCTTCTGGTCGCTGACGGGCTGGCGCGCTACGTCGCCAACCCCGACCACAAGGCGTCACTGCACCTGATCCTGACCGACGCGGGCGAGGCGGTGCTGGCGACGCTCACCCGGGGCGCGCGCGCCAGCCACGAGGCGATGTCGGCGAAACTCCAAGATATTGATCTGGCAGCCCTGCGCCGGGACCTCCGCCGGTTGCTGATCGCCCTCAACGGTCCCCGCAAATTCGACCACGGAGAGTGACATGGACAACGACCTGATTGCGGCGTTTCACGACGCGAGCGCCGGCTCGATCAATGGCACGATGGATTTTCCCCAGGTGGTGGGCAAATTGATGGCGGTCGGCGTTGAAAGCTATCATTGCGACCTCTATCGCCGGGAGCGGACGTTTTATATGCCCGACGGCGGATCGCATGTCGAAGAGGAGAGCGAACTCGATCCCGCGGAATTCAACGGCGCCCGCGTCGCCCATGATTTCTCCGAGAACGGGATCAAGGCCGCGCTCAAGGCGATCCAGGCGAACGAGATCAGCTATCTAGAATTCTTGCGCCGGATCATGAAAGCGGGCTGCGTCGGCTACCTCGCCTGCTTCGCCGGCAAGCGCGTCGTCTATTTGGGCCGTCAGGGCGATGCCTATATCGAATGGTTCCCCGGCGCGAAGTGAGACAGCAGTCCGGCCCGGGTCGAACCGGGCCAGACCTACCTAATACCCTACTTCATCATGCCCATCGCCTTGTTCATGTGCATCATGCAGCCGGCCATGTCTTTCTTCGCCATGTCTTTCTTCGCCATGTCCATCTGCTTCATGGCTTCTTCCTTCTTGGCGTGATCGGTCATGGAGTTCATCATCGGCTGGGCCTTGTTCATTTCGTCCTGGCAATTCATGGAGCCGTGATTCATCGAAGAGTCGTTCATGGCCCCTTTGTTCATGGTCCCGTTGCTCATGCCTGCTGCGAACGCGGGAGCGGCGGCCATCAGCATACTCGCCGCCACCGTGGCAAAGATTGTCCGATTCATGCGAAAAGATCCTTTCGAGAGGGGAGTCGATTGGTCCAGATATCCGGGCCGGGCCTATGGGCATTTCCATGCCGACATTCGGTCCGTCGCCCATATAACAGGCGCGCCGGGGGGGCGTTCCAAACACTGAAGCGGCGTCCGGCCCTACTTTACGGAATCACGCGCGGCGAGGATTCCCCAGATACCTGTTGCCTTGTTTGACGGCTGCTGTCTTCCGGGCATTTGTCTAGATTGAGGTGTATTGCCGTGGCCCGATGTCAGACTCCGCGGCAGATTCTGAAGGCCTATCCGCGGGGTCGAGCCTGCCTATTTTTTGCTGTGGGCCCGCATTCCGCGCGGGCCGGCGGTTCACACGTCCAATTCTTTCACGAACGCGGCGTGGTCCTGGATGTATTGGAAGCGCAGTTCGGGCTTGCGGCCCATCAGGCTTTCGACCAGCGCCTCGGTCTTCCTGACATCGGCGCGGTCATCGGCCGGGGGCAGGGTGACGCGCTCCAAGGTGCGTTTGGTCGGGCTCATGGTGGTGTCGCGGAGCTGTGATGACGGCATCTCGCCAAGGCCTTTGAAGCGGCTGATCTCGATCTTGCCCTTGCCGGTGAGGACCGTGCGGGTCAGTTCGACACGATGGGCGTCGTCGCGGGCATAGACCACCTTGTCGCCTTGCGCCAGGCGATAGAGCGGCGGCACGGCCAGATAAAGGTGCCCGTTCGCCACCAGTTTTGGCATCTCGCGGAAAAAAAACGTCATCAATAGAGACGCGATGTGTGCGCCGTCGACATCGGCGTCGGTCATGATGACGACGCGCTCATAGCGCAGCTTGTCGCCCTGATAGCGCTCACCCGAGCCGCAGCCCAGTGCCAGGATCAGGTCGGCGATCTCCTGGTTCTGGCGCAGCTTGTCGGCGCTGGCCGAGGCGACGTTCAGTATCTTGCCGCGCAAGGGGAGGATCGCCTGGGTCTCGCGCTCCCGCGCCTGCTTCGCCGAGCCGCCGGCCGAATCACCCTCGACGAGGAAAATCTCGGTGCCCTCGGCGGTGGACCGCGAGCAATCGGTCAGCTTGCCGGGAAGGCGCAGCTTGCGCGTCGCGCTCTTGCGCTCCAGGTCCTTTTGCTGGCGGCGGCGGAGGCGATCCTCGGCGCGCTCGATGACGCTATCCATGAGGGCGCGGGCCGCGTCTGGATTGCCTGAGAGGAAATGGTCGAAATGATCCTTCAAGGCGCCATCGACGAGGCGCGCCGCCTCGGGCGAGGAGAGCCGCTCCTTGGTCTGGCCCTGGAATTGCGGCTCCGGGATGAACAGCGACAGGAGCACCACCGCGCCGGCCATGACGTCCTCCGCCGCGATCTGCGCCGCGCGGCGATTGCCGGTAAACTCGCCATGGGCCTTCAAGGCGCGGGTCAGGGCGGAACGCAGTCCCGCCTCATGGGTGCCGCCCTCGGGCGTCGGCACGGTGTTGCAATAGGACGAGGTGAACGCCTCGCCATCCTCGGGCCAGGCGATCGCCCATTCGACCTTGCCGCCCTCGCCATTGAAATCGTGCTCGCCGGTGAAGGAAACGGGGGTCAGGGTGTCGCGGCCATCGAGGATCGAGGCGAGATAATCGGCGAGGCCGCCGGGGAATTTGAGCCGCTCCTCCTGGGGCACGTCGTCGGGCCGGGACAGCGCCGGATCGCACCACCAGCGAATCTCGACGCCGCGGAAGAGATAGGCCTTCGACCGGGCGAGGCGATAGAGGTTCGCCGGCTTGAACCGCGCGCCGTCGCCGAAAATCTGCGGGTCGGGATGAAAGCGGATGGTGGTACCGCGCCGATTTGGCGTGGGGCCCCCATCCTTGAGCTTGGTGGTGGGTTTGCCGCGGGAATATTCCTGGGTCCACAGCTTGCGGTCGAGCGCCACCTCGACCGTCAGCTTGTCCGATAGCGCGTTGACGACCGAGACGCCGACGCCATGGAGCCCGCCCGAGGTCTTATAGGCATTGCCGCCGAACTTGCCGCCCGAATGCAGCATGGTGAGGATGATTTCGAGCGCCGACTGCTTCGGGAATTTGGGGTGGGGATCGACCGGGATGCCGCGGCCATTGTCGCGCACGGTGACGGAGCCGTCCTGGTGCAGTTCGAGCTCGATGCGGCTCGCATGGCCGGCGACCGCCTCGTCCATGCTATTGTCGAGCACCTCGGCGACGAGGTGGTGCAGCGCCCGCTCGTCGGTGCCGCCGATATACATGCCGGGCCGGCGGCGCACCGGCTCCAGCCCTTCCAGGACCTCGATATCCTTGGCGGAATAGCCGGTGGATGCCTTGCGGGCGAGATTGTCGAAAAGATCAGGCATGGCGCGGACTATAGGCAAGCGCCGGTCCCGCGGCAAGCAGCATGCGGTAGGCCGCAAGCGGCCGCCTACCAAGATATTGAGATCCTAGCGCGTCGCAGCGCCGATATGGACGAGATCCTGCCCGACCTCATTGCGCCGGGTTTCACGCCGTCCCAAATGGCTATATTCCTCTCGCGCGGCTTCGGCCGCGGCGGCCGATAGCGTCGCGACAAGGCCGAAACCGCCTTCGGCGGCTTCACGTGCGACATGTTCGAGCATCGAAAGCATGGTGGCGAGCTGTTGGCGTTGCGACATGGCGGACCCCTTGGCCGATTTCTTGAATGATTAAAAGAATACGTCTCCCTCTTTTTCGACTTAAGATTGTACCACATCGATGGGCGTTAGGTTATTGAAAAATGACGCCGGCATCAGGTTGGCGGCGCCGGGTCCAATGCGACATCGGCCCAAGGGTTTTCCCGGGGCAGGTAGGCACGGAAGCGGAACCGCGCCGAGAGCGCCGGCCGGTTATGACTCGGCAGTGCGATGAGCGCGCTCGATACCGTGGCGAAGCCGCGATCCGGGGTGAAGCGCAGGGCGCGCGCCGGCTCGGTATCATTGGCGCAGAGCAGCGCTTCCCAGGCCGACCAGTCGTCCCGTGCCGGGTCTGGCGCCGGCGCGGCGAGAAAGCGTGGCCGGTAGTGGGCGAGCCGCGGCGTCTCGGGATCGTCGAGATCGCCCGACGCGATCATGGCGAGGCCGGGCAGCAGCGGCCGGACCTCGATCGGTGTGCGGCCGGTCTCGTCGGCATGGCGCAGCCAGAAGGCATCGCGCGAATCGGCGATTATGAGATTGAAGGTGCGATAGGCGCGGGGGGCGATGGCGGCGAGCGCCGCCGCCGCCGCCGCCGCGTCGGCATGGTCAAGCGCTTCCAGCACCAATTC
>JBOHLV010000103.1:0-32088 GCA_050729815.1 Allostellaceae bacterium | reverse complement strand
CGTCGGGATCATCAGGAGGATGCGGCGGATGGCGTAGGCGAGCATCGCGGGGAAAACGACGCCTAGCGCAGCTTCGCCTTGGCCGCGGCGAGCGCCGTTGCCTTCTTTGGATCGACCCACCAGCTATCGAGCGCCAGCGCATAGGGCGGGTTGATCCGCGGCCGGCCGAACTTGTCCCAATAGGCGACGCGGAACTTGTCGATGTGCCAGTTCGGGATGACGTAATGGCTTTCGAGGAGGACGCGGTCGAGGGCGTGGACCCGCGTCAGCAGTGCCGGCCGGTCGGGCGCGGCGATGATGAGTTCGACCAGCTTGTCGATGGCGGGATTGCTGACCCCCATGAGGTTGTTGCCGCCCGGCACCTTCGCCGCCGCGGCGCTCCAATAGCCGCGCTGCTCATTGCCGGGCGACAGCGATTCGGGGACCACGACCACGGTCATGTCGAAATCGTAATTGTTGAGGCTGTTCTGATATTGCGCGGGATCGACGGTGCGCAGCCGCATCTCGATGCCGAGGCGGCGCAGATTGTCGCCGAACGGCAGGAGGATGCGCTGAAACGCCGCCTCTTCATTGAGGAATTCGAACGCGAAAGGCCGGCCTTCGGCATTCACCATTCGGCCATCCTTTACCTGCCAGCCGGCCTTCGCAAGGAGGCGCAGTGCCACCAGCATGTTGGCGCGGATGTCGCCGCTGCCGTCGGTGGTCGGCGCCTTATAGTCGGTGGTGAAGACCTGGGGTGGGATTTCCGCCTTGAGCGGCTTCAGAATCTTCAATTCCGCCGGACTCGGCAGGCCCGAGGAAGCGAGATCGGAGTTGGAGAAATAGCTCTGCGTCCTGGTATAGGCGCCATAGAACAGGTTCTTGTTGGTCCAGTTGAAATCGAAGAGATAACCCAGCGCCTCGCGCACGAGGCGATTCCTGAACAAGGGCCGTCGGGTGTTGAAGGCGAAGCCCTGCATGCCCTGCGGCACCTGGTTCTTGATCGCGGCCTTCTTGATGAGGCCGGCCGTGAGCGCCGGGCATTGATAGCCGATCGCCCAGTTCTTGGAGACGTTCTCCTGGCGCAGATCATATTGCCCGGCCTTGAAGGCTTCGAGCGCGACCGAGGCATCACGATAATAATCGTAGCGGATGGTGCCGAAATTATAACGGCCCTTGTTGACTGGTAGATTGCGCGCCCAATAATCCTTGGCGAGCTTGTAGGTGACGGAGCGGCCAGGCTCGTAGGCGGAAATGACATAGGGGCCGCTGCCGAGGGGCGCCGTCAGCGTCGTCTCGGTGAAATCCTTGCCTTTCCAATAATTCTTCGACAGCACCGGCAACTGACCGAGGATCAGCGGCAGCTCGCGATTATGCGCATCGCGGAAAATGAAGCGGACATCGTGCGGCCCTACCGCTTCGGCCTTCACGACATCGGCGTAATAGAGCTGATAGATGGGCGAGCCTTTTTCTTTCAGCGTGTTGAAGGTCCAGACCACATCGGCGGGGGTGATCGGGCTGCCATCATGGAACCGCGCCTCGGGCCGCAGATGGAATATCACCGAGCGATGGTCCGGCGCGACATCGACGCTTTTGGCGACGAGGCCATATTCCGAATCGGGCTCGTCAAAGGACGACACCATCAGCGTGTCGAAGAGGTAGTTGAGGCCGTCGGCCTTGACGCCCCGCAGCGTATAGGGATTGAAGGTGTCGTAGGTGCCGATCGACGCGAACTTGATCGCGCCACCTTTTGGCGCATCGGGGTTCGTGTAATCGAAATGGGTGAAGCCGGACGGGTATTTCAGATGCCCGTAAAGCGCGATGCCCTGGGTCGCCTCGGCGCGCGCGGCGCCGGCGACCAAAAGGCCGATGAGAGACAGACAGACGGCAAGATTCATGGAGCCCCCGACGGAACCGAAATCGCCGCCACTTTAGAGATACGAGGCTGGGCCGACAATGTTCCGCATCGCGCGTGGAACCGATGTAATGTCCTTGAGAACTGCGGCAGTGCCGCATATATGTGACGGATGGAGACTTTTCGCACCGACCGGTATCGGAAGCGTGCCGAACGGCTGTTCACTGAGGGTGAGTTACAGCAGGCAGAAAACGAAGTCACGGTCCGGCCCGAGCATTGGCCTGTGATCCGAGGGACCGGCGGATGCCGGAAAGCGCGGGCAGGCCGACGTGGATCGGGAAAGAGCGGCGGTGTGCGCATCATCTACTTTTACCGGTCGCGACACGGCGCGATCTATTTCATGGATATCTATCCGAAGAGCGAACAGGACGACCTTTCAGCCGCGGACAAGGTTGCAATGCGCAATCTGGTAAAGACGATCCAGGAGCATGAGCGATGACGAAAGCCAAATCGAAACCCTCCGGCGGCAGGACCGAGTTCGGCCTAGGCTTGGAGGAGGCATTGAAAGAGGTGCTGGCGCACGTCCGCGGGGAAATTACGCTGCCGAGCCGGATCGTCAATGTGCCGCAAGAGACGGATGTCCGCGCGATCCGGGCGCGGTTCAAGTTAAGCCGCGAGAAATTCGCGATCCGCTTCGGCCTCGATTATCGCGCCGTCCAGGAATGGGAACAAGGCCGCCGCCAGCCCGACCGGGCGACGCGAATCCTGCTCCGTGTGATTGAGCGCGAGCCGGAAGCGGTCGATCGCGCCTTGGCGGATTAGCCGGCCAGAGCCGCGCGGGCCTGGGCGGCGAGGGCAGGGTCGCCAGCAGCGATGACGCGGCCGTCGGCGCGGAGCGTCAAGGGATTGCCCTGCCAGTCGGTGATGACGCCGCCCGCGCCCGCGACCACCGGCGCCAGCGCGCAATAATCATAGGGCTTCAAATCCGCCTCGACGACGAGATCGATGAAGCCGCTCGCCAGCATGGCATAGGCGTAGCAATCGGCGCCGAACCGGGTCGCCTTGACGCGGGATTTAAGGCGGCCGAACGCCGGCTCGTCGGCGCCGAACATCTCGGGCGAGGTGGCATAGAGGAGGGCGCTGGCCAAGCCGCCGCCGGCGCGGGTGCGCACGGCCGTGCCATTGAGTTGCGTCGGCCGTCCGACAGCGCCGACCCAGCGCTCCTTCAAGATCGGCTGATCGATGATCCCGAGCACCGGAAGCCCGTCTTCGCAGAGCGCGACCAGGACGCCGAATAGCGGAATCCCGGCGATGAAGCTCTTGGTGCCATCGATCGGATCAAGCACCCAGACCCGTGCCGCATCGGGCCGGAGGGGGCCGAATTCCTCGCCGAGAATGCCATCCCCCGGGAAGCGCCGGGCGATGAGGGCGCGCATTACGGTCTCGGCCTCGCGATCGGCGATCGTCACCGGCGTGTGATCGGGCTTGTCCTCGACGGCGAGCGCGCGGCGGAAAAAGCGCCGCGCCACCTCACCCGCCGCGTCCGCCAGCTCCTCCGCCAGCGCGATCTCGGCGGCGCCGACCATCCCGGCCCGCGGCTATTTCGTCGGCGCGGGCGCCGCCACCTTGCCGCCTTTCGGCACCAGCGGCTTCGGATGGGCGCTCAGCGAATTGAGGAAGGCGATGACATCGGCCCGTTCCTTCTCGCTGTGGAAGCCGGCGAAGGTCATCTTGGTGCCGGGCGCGAATTTCGCCGGGTCGGTGAGCCATTTGTTGAGGAGGGCCGCGGTCCAATGCTCCTTGTCGTGCTTTTTCAACGCGTCGGAGAAGGCGAAGCCGTGGCGATTCTCGGCAATTTGTGCGCCGAAAATACCCCAGAGATTGGGGCCGATCCGGTTGGGCTGACCCTCCTTGAAGGTATGGCAGGCCGAACAGATCACGGTGTCGTTCTTACCCCTGGCGGCACTGGCTTGGGCGAGGATGGCATCGAGCTTCGCCTGGCTGCCGCCGCCCGGCGCGGCCGAGGCCTTCTTCGCCGGCGCCGCGGCCTTGGCCGGCGCCTTCGGTGCGGCCTTGACGTGGCTCACCAGCGGCTTTGGATGGGCGCTCAGCGAATTGAGGAAAGCGATGACGTCGGCGCGCTTCTGCGGCTTAGCGAGACCGGCGAAGGTCATTTTGGTGCCGGGCACGAATTTCTGCGGTCCCGCCAGCCATTCATTCAAAAGGTCGGCGTCCCAGACCTCCTTGCTGTGCTTCTTCAAGGCGTCGGAGAAGGCGAAACCGCCGCGGTCCACAGCGGGGTGAGCGCCATAGATATTGTAGAGATTGGGGCCGATCCTGTTGGGTTGGCCCTTCTCGAAGGTGTGACAGGCGGAACAGACCTGCGCGATCTGCTTACCCTTGGCGACGCTGGCCTTCGCCAGATAGGGACCGATCGGCACCGGCCCGGTCGGCGTCGCGGGTCCCGCCGCCGAGGCCGTTTTCGTCGCGCCGGCGACCATATAGACCGGCTTTGCCAGTTTCGTGGGGCTGACCAGCGCGTCGGCGATGAACCCGCACACCATTGCCAACATCAGAGAGCCCAGGATCGCCCCCAGAATTTTATTCATTTCAAAAGACATCAACCAACCCTCGGTCTCGATTTTCCGCTATGTTCCACCCGCGTACCCGCGGCCGGCAGTTACGCCAATTTTCGCTGACAAGACAAACGAAATGTGATTGAAGCTGGCCGAAGCTTAACGCGGCGGTCCGGCGCCAAGCCCTTGATTTCGTGCGGCATAACGCCGCGCTCGATTCGAAGCGGAACCTTTTCGGCATGCGGCAACCAGCGCCCCTCATCATCATCCCGGCCCGAATGGGATCGACGCGCCTGCCGGGCAAGCCGCTGGCCGATCTCCATGGTGTGCCGATGATCGTCCATGTCTGGCGCCGCGCCGTCGCGGCCGCCGCGGGGCCGGTCGCGGTCGCCTGTGCCGAGAGGGAGATTGCCGCGGCGGTGACCGAGGCCGGCGGCCAGGCGGTGCCGACTCGCGCCGACCATCCCTCGGGCTCCGACCGCGTCCATGAGGCGGCGGAACGGCTCGACCCCGAGCGCCGGCACGACATCGTGGTGAACCTCCAGGGCGACCTGCCGATGCTCGATCCCGCCGCGCTGCGCGCGGTGCTGGCGCCGCTCGCCGACGAAGCGGTCGATATCGCGACGCTGGCGGCCCCGATGCACGCGGCATGGGAGCGGCAAAGCCCGTCCGCGGTGAAGATCGCGGCCGGGTTTCGCCCGGGGGTCCGCACCGCCCGCGCGCTCTATTTCAGCCGCGGCCTGATCCCGTCGGGCGCGGGTGCGCATTACCACCATATCGGCATCTATGCCTATCGTCGCGCCGCGCTCGACCGCTTCGTCGGCTTGCCGCCGAGCCCGCTCGAATTGCGGGAGAAGCTCGAACAGCTTCGCGCGCTTGAAGCCGGCATGCGGATCGATGTCGCGCTGGTCGATAGCGTGCCGATGGGCGTCGATACGCCGGAAGACCTTGCCCGCGCCCGCGCGTTGATGGACCCTCGGAGATCATGACCGATCCCGCCGACACCATCGCCTTTCAGGGCGCGCCCGGCGCCTATTCCGATCTTGCCTGCCGCCGGGTCTATCCGAACCTCGCGACGCTGCCGTCCGAGGCGTTCGAGGATGCGATCGCGGCGGTGCGCGACGGCCGCGTGCGACTCGTCATGCTGCCGATCGAGAATTCGGTCGCCGGTCGAGTGGCCGATATCCATCATCTGATGCCGGGTTCAGGCCTCCACATCATCGCCGAGCATTTCGAGCGCGTGGAGCACCACCTTTTGGCGCCCCCGGGCGCGACGCTGGCCGGGCTCAAGACCGTCTATTCCCATGTCCAGGCATTGTCGCAATGCCGCGAACTCATCCGCCGGCTGCGCCTCGTGCCGGTGGTGGCGGCCGATACCGCCGGCGCCGCGGCCGAGGTGGCGGCGCGCGGCGACCGGTCGGCGGCGGCGATCGCGTCGGAGCTCGCCGGCGAGATCTATGGCCTTGTCTCGCTTCAGGAGAATATCGAGGACGCCGAGCACAACACCACGCGCTTCCTCGTCATGGCGCGCGAACCGGCTTGGCCGAAGCCCGCAAGCGACCTCACCGTCACCACCTTCGTCTTTCGCGTGCGCAACGTGCCGGCGGCGCTCTATAAGGCGATGGGCGGCTTCGCCACCAACGGCATCAACATGACGAAGCTCGAATCCTACATGCTGGGCGGCCGCTTCACCGCAACCCAGTTCTATGCCGATGTCGAGGGCCATCCCGACGAGCGGCCGTTGAAGCTGGCCCTGGAAGAGCTTCAATTTTTCTCGCGCGAGGTGAAGATCCTGGGCGTCTATCCGGGCCATCCCTTCCGCCGCGCCGCGATGCAGAACGATGGAGATTAGTCGCAACGATGAATGACAACAGCCAAGAATCGCTTGTCACCCAGCAGTTCGGCCCGCGCGCCGCGGCCTATGTCACCAGCGCCACCCATAGCCAGGGCCAGGATCTGGCGCGGCTCAAGGCGATGTTCGAAGGCAGCGCCGAGGTACGAATCCTCGATCTCGGCTGCGGCGGCGGGCATGCCAGCTTCGCGGCGGCGGGATCGGTGCGGGAAGTCGTCGCCTATGATTTGTCGCAGGACATGCTCGATGCCGTCGCGGCCGAGGCGACGCGGCGCGGACTCGGCAATATCCGGGTGGAGCGCGGCGCGGTCGAGCATCTGCCCTTCGCCGACGCGTCGTTCGATGCCGTGATCACGCGGTTCAGCGCCCATCATTGGGGCGATCTCGGCGCCGCATTGCGCGAGGCGCGGCGCGTCGTCAAGCCAACGGGACGCGCCGCCTTCATCGACGCGGTGTCGCCGGGCACGCCGCTGCTCGACACCTTTATTCAGGCGATCGAGCTCATCCGCGACCCTTCGCATGTCCGCGACTATGCCGTGGCGGAATGGTGCGCCCAGCTCGCCGCCGCCGGCTTTGGCATCACCGCCGTGACGCCACGCCGTGTGCCGATCGCCTTCGGCCCGTGGATCGAGCGGATGCGGACGCCGACGATCCAGGCCGACGCGATCCGCGCGCTTCAAGGCCGGATGTCGGCCGCGGTCGTGGCGCATTTCGCCATCGCGGCGGATGGCAGCTTCGAGCTTGATGCGGCGATGATCGAGGCAGTTCCCACCCGCTAGGGCTTATTGTGCGGGTCTGGCGCCCCCGGGAACGCGGGGCCGCGCCCGCAGGTTACCCAATTGTCATTTGATCTGGGGTAAGATTTTCCAAAGCCCTCGGGGAGACCGGCCGCACCGGAGCGACGGCGGGGCGCGCAGGCAATTGTCAGCATGGGCCAAAGAGTCTCACCGAGGACAGCGATCGAGGATTCGCAAGAGATTGGCATGCCCGACGATACGATGAAACAACTTGCCGACGGCGGGCGCCGGTCTGGAGCCGGGATTTTCCGTACCCTCCGCGGGCACGCCTGGGTGCAAATTCTGACGCGCACCGTCCACGAATTCAGCGACGACCGCATCATGGCGGAGGCTGCTGCAATCACCTATTACTCGCTTCTCGCGATTTTCCCGGCGATCGCATCGCTGATATCGATCTGGGGGTTTTTCGCCAACCCGGCCGTCGTCAGGAGCGATCTCGCCAACCTCGACGGCATCATTCCGGGCGGCATGATGCAAGTGCTCGGCAACGAGATGAAACGGGTCGCGGGACAGGGCAGCAGTGCCCTCAGCATCGGCTTCTTCGTCGGCCTCGCCGTCTCGCTCTGGTTCGCCAGCTCCGGGATGAAGGCGGTATTCGATTCCCTCAACATTGTTTACAGCCAGAAGGAGGAGCGTGGTTTCTTTCGCCTCAGCGGCATCGCACTCCTGTTCACACTCGGCTGGCTTGTCATCTTTCTGATTGCGCTCGGCGCCGTCATCCTGCTCCCGGTGGTATTAAGCAATGTCGGTGTAAGCCGGCTGTCCGGCAGCATCATTCCGATCTTCCGCTGGCCCGGCATGTTGGTCATCATGATGCTGGGGCTGGCCGTTCTTTATCACTATGGCCCGAGCCACCGGCTGCCGCGGCTGCGCTGGATCACCTGGGGCAATGTCATGGCCTCGCTGCTGTGGCTCGGCGGTTCGCTGCTCTTCACCTGGTATGTCGCGAATTTCGGCACCTACAACAGAACCTATGGCTCGCTCGGCGCCGCAATCGGTTTCATGACCTGGATGTGGATCTCCGCCATGGTGATCCTGCTCGGCGCGGAACTCGATTCCGAGATTCAGCATCAGGCGGAAATCGACGCGGCTGCGCGCCAGGAACGCCGCGACGGCGCGTCATAAAAGCGATTGCCAAATCCGCGCGAGATTGTCGCCAATATCATCGATAGCGGGACGCTTTCGCCACGCGCGCAGGCGGATACGCTTGTCGTCGGCGATGTCCTTCATGAAAAGCTGCTGGAGGCGTTTGGCAAACGGCCGGCCGAGCACCACCGCATCGACCTCGTCATTGAAGATCACGCTGCGGTGGTCGAAATTCGACGATCCGATCACCGACCAGACGCCGTCAATGGTAACGAATTTCGAATGTAGTGTCACATTGAAGGGCGCTTCATAGATCTTCACGCCGGCTTTGAGGAGCGCCGTGTAATGCGAGCGGCCGACCGCCAGCGCCATCGTGGAGCCGTCGCTGTGGCCGGGAAGATAGAGCCGGACGTCGTCGCCACGACGCGCGGCCGCCATCATGTCGCGGAGCTCGGCCTTCGTCGGCACAAAATAAGCCGCCGTAACCCAAATGTTGTGCTCAGCATTGCTCATGGCCGACAACAACGAGACGTAATAGTCCGGCACGGTACGGCGCGGCGAGCTGCCGATGATGCGGACGATTTCATGCCCCTGCGCGGTGAGATGCGGAAAATAATCGGCAGGCTCTACCGGGCGACCGTTCTGATCACGCCAATGGGCGAAGAAGAGACGTTGCAGCGCCGCCACCGCCGGGCCTTGAATCTCGACATCCGCATCATTCCAGAATTGGGGCACCTTCCGGCCGGTGGCGGGATCGACAATGGTGTCTGGCTCCGTATATACGGTGTCGAGATTGACGCCGCCGATGATTGCGAGCTTGCCGTCGGCGATCAGGATTTTGCGGTGGTCTCGGTCGTTGAAGAGCCAGATCAGCAACGGATTGAAGGGATTGTAATCGACGAAGTTGACACCGGCCTTCCTTAGGGAGGTGAGGAATGTGCCCGAGGCGTCGCCCGAACCGTAACTGTCGTAAATGATGTTGACGACGACGCCCTCGCGGCGCTTTTCGAGGAGAAGCGGCAGTAGCCGGTGGCCGTCGCTCTCGACGTTCTTGAAGATATAGAATTCAAGATCGAGATTGTTTTTTGCCGCCCGGATCGCGGCGAACATGGCGCTGAAGGCGTCGCGACCATTCGACAGCAGGGTCAGCTTGTTGCCGACATAGAGCGGGCTGTCCGCGAGCGCCGTTTCCAGCGCGACATGGCGGTCGAGCACGGTAGCATGATGGTTGCGCGCCGTAAGCCGCACCATGACGGCGCGGCTTTGCGCGGCGGTGAGAGGACCATTCGATCCATGGAAGTTGGGCGCCGCCCCCGGCGGCTGCTCGATCCACGCCCGCACTCTCGGAACGACGGCGCACCCTTCAAGCGACTGGGTGCCGGCGAAAAGCAGCAACAGGAGGAGAAGCCGCCCGCTACCCCGGCGCATGCCAAGGCCGCCGACCTTCAGGCCCTAGCGGCGAGGCCGCATGACGCCCATCGCGAGGCCCGCGACGATCGCGGCGAGCAGCAGCGAATTCCGATTTTCGCGTACGATCCGTTCGAGCTTCCCCATCAAGTCGCCATAGGGCATTTGCGGCGGCGGCCGTCGCGTCCGCCGCCGCGGCCGCATCACCATTGCCACCAGCCCGGCCGCCAGCAGTATGATGAGAAACGCGCCGGCCGTCACCACGGCCGCGAGCGGAGGCGAGATTTGCGTCGTGCAATAGAGGTAGAGCGCGATCGACAGCCAGGTGAGCGCGCCCAGCGCGGAGAGAAGTGAGGCCACGCCGACGATTGACAGCACCACCACCCGGCGGCGCACCGCCGCGATCGCGTCGGACAATGCACCCAGCCGCAACAGCGCCGTGACGATGCGAAGAAGGTCCACCATGCGAATTCGCCGCCGCTAGCGGCGGCGCATCAGGCGCCCGCCGATATAGCCCAGCGCAAACGCGATCATGACACTCACGAGCGGCCGTTCCTTGACCTCGTCGCTCAGGGCGTCGAGCGAGCGTCCGCCGGTCTCGGCGGCGGATTTGTAAAACCGCTGCGCTTCGCTGCCGACCCGATTGGCGGCATCCTTCGCGCTCGACTTCACCTGCGCGCTGGATTTCTCGGCTATCGCGGCAAAGTCGCGTTTTAGCATGTCGATATCCTCGATCAGTTTGGCTATATTGACCTCACTTGACGATGTTGCGTCCGCCATGGCTGTGCGCCCCTCTATGCTGTGCGGTCCGTTGTATCACCGAACGGGTCGATACGGGCTGAACAAATATTTAGTGGGCCTCGCGCAGGGCCTCGCGCAGTTCCTGGCGCGCCCGCGACAGGCGCGAGCGCACCGTTCCCGTTGGCACCGCGAGCCGCAGCGCCGCTTCATCATAGCTCATGCCGTCCCAGCCCACCATCAGGATGGTCTGTTGCCGCGCCGGGCTCAACCGGTCGAAGGCGCGCAGGAAATCGCCAAACTCGAGCTGGGTTTCCTGATCCGCCGCCCGCGACGGGGCCGCGAGCGCCAGTTCGTCGGGTGGCAGTGGGACCTCATGATGGGATGGACGCCGGAAGGAATTGATGTGCAGGTTGCGCATCACCGTGAACAGCCAGGCGCGCAGATTGGTGCCCGGCTCGAACCGGTGCCAGTTGGTAAGGGCGCGCACAAGGCAATCCTGGACTAGGTCCTCGGCATCGACGGCATTGCCCGTCAGGCGCCGGGCGTAACGGCGCAGATCGCCCGTCTTGGCGCTGAGCTGGCGCGCGAAATCGGCTTCGGCGGCGGTTGCGGTTATGGTTCTGGTCATCACTTTCTCCTTCGCTGTGGCGACGGGGCGCGGTCGACGCCCATACCGGCCGATTACGACGCAGGCCGCACCGAAATGGTGAGCGGCGCGCCCTCGATCCGTTCGCCGAAATCGGCCAGGCGCGCGGCCAGATCTTCGAGGGTGGCATCGCGGGGCAGGTCGAATGCCAGCAGCGTGTCGGGAAATAGCGCCACGACGTGATTGACGTCGGGTCGGCGATTCCAGGTGACCAGGTCGGTTACGGGCATGATTTCCTCCACCGGTTTGGTGCTCGAATTCCCGTTGCCGGGGTGGCTTCGGGATGGCCTCAAGGGTGGAGGGGGAGTTGGGTGATGTTATGGCGCGATTGTGGTTCCTTGCCCCGATCAATGGCATCTGCGCCGCATTTCGCGCGACTTTCCGGAATCGGCGAACGCCAGGAGTTATAGTCGGATTTGTGTCAACCCCGGCCGAATTGCGGCAGCGATGTGACCGCGGCAGGGTGAAATCGTGTCGCCGCCATGGCAAAACGCGCAAGCCCGCGGTGCAAGCTCGACATCCCGTTACGGCTTGACGCGGGCGCACCTGCCGCAACAGACTCCGAAATGGGCCGATGGGGCTGGGGCGAATACCATCCAGATTTCACGGGAACGGGCAGGTCCGCGACCGGGATCTGGGGTTTGTTGAATCGAGGTTGGTGCGATGACGGAGGAGACGATTATACCGCGGGCGCGGGCCGCAACCGCGGACGATCCGCTACCGCGCCGCGGGTCGCGCCGCCGGGCAGACGAAGTCCTTGAAGCCGCCGCCGCGGTGTTCGCCGAGCGCGGCTTCCATGGCGCCTCGACCCAGGACATCGCGGACCGGCTCGGCCTGCGGCAGGCCAGCCTCTATTACTATTTCTCCTCGAAGGAGGCGGCGCTCGAAGAGGTCTGCGTGCGCGGCATTGAAGAGATCATCGCCGATACCGGCGCGATTGCCGCCGGTTCGGGCAACGCGAGCCAACGGCTCGAAGCGATCATGCGCCGCCATGTCGAGCCGATGTCCCGGAATTGCGCCGCGCTGCGTGCCTATCTCCATGAGCGCCGCTTCCTGCCCAAGGATGCGCGCCGACGCGTCGGTCGGCTTGCCCGGCGCTACGAGCGGATCGTCGAGACGGTGCTGGAAGAGGGGATTGCGACGGGCGAGTTGCGTCCCGATCTTGATGTGCATATTACCGCCAACGCGATCCTCGGCGTGTGCAACGCGGCGGCGCACTGGCCCGGCCGGGAGCCAAACGGCGCCATGCGGGAGATCGCCGACGAGTTGGTGCGGCTGATCCGGTTCGGCGTCGCCGAACCGGTGCTGTCGGGCTGACGTCTCATCATCTTTCGGAGCAGGAATGAGTTCCAACTGGATTTCGGCGCGGGTCGCGCGCAAGGAAGAGACGGCGACCGGAATCTTTGCCTTCGAACTGGTCGATCCCGAAGGCAAGGAACTCCCCGTCTTCGAGGCCGGCGCCCATATCGACGTCAAGATCGGCGACAAGATCCGGCAATTCTCGCTCGCCAACGCGCCGGGCGAGCGGCATCGCTATGTCCTCGGCGTCCAGCGCGAAGTGGCCGGGCGCGGCGGCTCGGCCGCCTTCTGCGATGAGGTCCAGGAAGGCGAGATGGTGACGTTTAAGGGGCCGGAGAATTTATTTCCGCTGATCCCGGACGCCACCGACACGGTGCTGGTGGCCGGCGGCATCGGCGTCACCCCGATCCTCGCCATGGCGGAGCGGCTGTCGACAGAGGGCAAAGCCTTCGTTTTTCATTATTGCACCCGCAGCCGGGCCCGCACCGCCTTCTATGACCGTGTCGCGGGCGCGGCCTTCACCGACAAAGTGCAATTCCACTTCGATGATGGGCCGGAGGAGCAGCGGCCGAACCTCGGCGCGATCCTCGGCGAGCCTGGGGCCGGCAAACATGTCTATATCTGCGGCCCGACGGTGATGATGGATATCGCCGTCGAGATCGCGAAGAAACAAGGCTGGGACGACGCCCACCTTCATCTCGAACGCTTCGTCGGGGTCGAGGCAAAACCCGGCGACGCCCGCGAGTTCCTGATCGAGATCCAGAAGACGGGCCAGCTCATCACCATCCCGGCCGACAAGACCGTGGTCGAGGCGCTGCGCGATGTCGGGATCGAGATTCCGGTATCGTGCGAGCAGGGCGTCTGCGCCACCTGCCTTACCAACATCGTGGCTGGCATCCCCGACCATCGCGACCTGATCCTGACCAATCAGGAGCATGAAAGCGGCAAGATGTTCACCCCTTGCGTCTCGCGGGCATTATCCGACGTCCTGGTGATCGATATCTGAAGCCGGGAGATCGTCCTTATAGCCCATGACGACCAGGTGGCGGCGCGAGCCGGCCGGCTATGCCAGCGACACCGCGGTTGTCTGTTGGATCGAGCGCGGCTTTGCCGTCATTCCGACGTTGCCGGCAAAGGCGGCGCGGTCACGACCGAAGGCACGAGGGCAGGGGCGACGGCAGGCGCCGGCGTGACGATCGGGAGATGCACGGTGAAAACCGAGCCTTGACCAAGCTCGCTGTCGATTTCCAAGATGCCGCGGTGGTGGTTGACGATATGCTTGACGATGGCGAGGCCGAGGCCGGTGCCACCAAGCTCGCGCGAGCGCGCGGTATCGACGCGATAGAAACGCTCGGTCAGCCGCGCCAGATGCTCACGCGGAATGCCATCGCCCTCATCGCGGATCGCAATTGCCATCGCCGGCAACCGCTCGCCCGCGCGGGCGCCGGCGAGGGTCTTGATCGAATGTGTCGCCTCGACGGTGATCGCGGTGCCGGCACGAGCATATTTGATGGCGTTGTCGATCAGGTTCTGGAACACCTGGGCTAGCTCGTCGGCATCGCCGAGTACCGGCGGCGCGTCTGCCAGGATGATGCGGCGGATGTGCATGGCGCGGGCGGCAGCGCGTTGCTCGAGCCCGATCGACACGCGATCCAGGAGCGCCGCGATCTCGACCTCTGCCGTTGGAGTGTGATGCTCGTTTATCTCGATCTGGGCGAGCGAGAGCAGATCCTCGACCACCCGCGCCATGCGTGCCGCCTGATCGGCCATGATGGCGAGGAAACGGTCATGCGCCATCTGGTCCTCGCGCGCCGGGCCGCGCAGCGTCTCAACGAAACCGATGAGCGCGGTGAGCGGCGTGCGCAGCTCATGGCTCGCATTGGCGGCGAAATCGGCCCGCATTCGTTCGCTGCGCTTCAGGGCGGTGACGTCATGGAGAATGAGCGCGGCGGCGCCGTCGGGGTGCGGCGGCATCAACGGCACGATGCGCGCAGAGAACTGCCGCTCGACCGGGGTCGTGAGATCGAAATCAGCGAGCCGGTCGCCTTCGCCGCGCAGCACCGCATCGGCGGCGCTCAGCAGCGCCGGCTGGCGCAGGGCGGCCGCCAGATCGCGGTCGAGAAGGCGAGGGCCGAGCAGCCCCTCTGCCGCCGCGTTGACGCGCACGATCCGCCGCCGCTCGTCCAGCACCAACACCGGATCAGGGAGGTAATGCAGCACCAGTTGCGCGGTATCGATCTCGGCCTCGCGCGATCGCGCTTGTTGCTGTTGCGTGCGCAGCCAGCGCAGGATCGCGAGCCACAACTCGCGGACCGCGGGCGAGGCACTTTCGACCTCGGGTCGCGCCGCCGGATCGCGCGATAGGACATCGATCGCCTGGCGCAACCGGGCGAGGCCGAGGAAGATCGGCCGCGCCAGCAGCGCGACGGCGATCGTCACGCCGATCCCTGCGATTACGGCCGGGCCGGGGGCGAGTGCCCCCGTGACCGCGAGCAGCAACAGGGCAAGAAGCGCGGGGCTGGCGAAATAGAGTGTCGCCAGCAACCAGCGCGCCGCCCGGTTCATTCGATGGCTTCGTGGGCGGCGAGGGCGGCGAGGTTGACATAGTCGGATACGGTCGCCCCCATTTCGATGATCTGGGCCGGCTTTTCGAGCCCCATCAGGAGCGGTCCGATATGGCGCCCACCGCCCATCTGCTCCAGAAGCTGAGAGGCGATGTTGGCGGTATGGAGGCCCGGCATCACCAGCACATTGGCCGGCCCCGACAGCCGGCAGAAGGGATAGCGCTCGCGCATCAGAGCGTGATTCAACGCCACCTCGACGCTCATCTCGCCGTCATATTCGAAATCGGGTCGGCGCCGGTCGAGGATCGCGACCGCCTCGCGCACCCGGTCGGCATCGGCGCGGATAGGGTTGCCGAAGGTCGAGTAGGAAAGCAACGCGACCCGCGCCTCCTGGCCGATCATGGTGCGAAGCTGTGCCGCCGATTGCATCGCGATGTCGGCAAGCTCCTCGCTGTTCGGCGTCGGATGGGCGGTGGTGTCGGAGACCAGCACCGCACGGCCCCGCGAAAGCAGCAGCGAATAGCCGGAAATGCGACAGCCTTCCTTTGGCCCGATGGCGCGGGTGATCTCCTCGAAGGCGGTGAAATAGTTGCGGGTGAACCCGGTGATGAGGGCATCGGCGTGACCCAACGCCACCATGCAGGCGGCGAAGACGTTACGATCGAGATTGACCATGCGCTGACAGTCGCGGTAGAGCGCGCCGTTTCGCTGTAGGCGCTTGTATAGATAGTCGGTATAGGCGCGGTTGGAGTGCGACAGCGCCGCGTTGTGAATTTCGAGCCCCTCGGTCCGGGCGAGGGCCATCGTCTGCATGGTTCGGTTGATGCGGTCTTCGCGCCCGATCAGCACCGGCGTGCCGTAACCGGCGTCGCGAAAGGCGAGCGCGGCGCGGATCGTGCGTTCCTCCTCGCCTTCGGCAAAGACGACGCGCTTCGGGTTGGCGCGCACTGCGGCGAAGGTGAATTGCAGATAGGCGGCGGTCGGATCGAGCCGGCCCCTGAGACGGGTGCGGTAGTCGTCGAGATCGACGATCGGCTTTCGCGCGACGCCGGAATCGATCGCCGCCTGCGCGACCGCCGGGGGCACCCACCAGATGAGTCGCGGATCGAATGGCGTTGGCACGATATAATCGGGGCCGAATTGGAGACGCTGGCCGGCATAGGCGGCGGCGACCTCGTCCGGCACGTCCTCCCGCGCCAGCGCCGCCAGCGCCCGGGCGGCGGCGATCTTCATCTCATCGTTGATGGTCGAGGCGCGGACATCGAGCGCGCCGCGGAAGATATAGGGGAAGCCGAGGACGTTGTTGATCTGATTGGGATAGTCGGAGCGCCCGGTGCACACGATGGCGTCGGGGCGAACCTCGCGCACTTCCTCGGGCGTGATCTCGGGATCGGGATTGGCCATGGCGGCGATGATCGGGCGCCGCGACATGCCCTGAACCATCTCCTTTGTCACCGCGCCCTTGACCGAGAGTCCGAAGAACACATCTGCGCCGGCAAGTGCCTCGGCGAGGGTGCGGCGGTCGGTTTCGATGGCATGGGCCGACTTCCATTGATTCATGCCTTCTGTGCGACCGCGATAAACGACTCCCTTGGTGTCGCAGATGATGACGTTGTCGTTCCGCACCCCCATGCTCTTCACCAGCTCGACGCAGGCAATCGCGGCGGCGCCGGCGCCGTTGACGACGAGCTTGATGTCGCCAATCTTGCGCCCGGTGAGGTCGAGCGCGTTGAGGAGCGCCGCCGCGGCGATGATCGCGGTACCGTGCTGGTCGTCATGGAACACCGGGATGTCGAGGAGCTCGCGCAACCGTTCCTCGATGATGAAGCAGTCGGGCGCCTTGATGTCTTCGAGATTGATGCCGCCGAACGCGGGGTGGAGATAGCGCACGCAATTGACGAATTGATCGACGTCCTTAGTGTCGATCTCGAGATCGACCGCATCGATGCCGGCGAAGCGCTTGAAGAGCACCGCCTTGCCCTCCATCACCGGCTTGGCCGCGAGCGCGCCGAGATTGCCGAGCCCGAGCACCGCCGTGCCGTTTGAGATCACGGCGACCAAATTGCCCTTGGCCGTGTAGTCGTAGGCGGCGGCCGGGTCGCGCTGGATCGAGAGGCATGGGAAGGCGACGCCGGGCGAATAGGCGAGCGAGAGATCATGCGCGGTGGTGAGCGGCTTGGTCGGCGCGATTTCAAGCTTGCCGGGCACGCCGTCGCGTTTGTGAAATTGAAGGGCTTCTTCCTCGGTGATCCGGAGATGGGGCTGGTCGTCCATGGGCCGCCTTGGTGTTTGCGATGCGCCAGAGTATTAGACGCCGCCGCCGCCGTCAAAGCACGTGACGCATGCCAGAGCCGCGATTTACTTAAGACATCATCACTGTCCGACCCCGCGGATCGGCGCATGCCGGCGCTTTTCCACGGACCAGCCGCCGACCTGTCATCAAACCGTAACATTGCTTCGCTAAGTGTGGACCGGAAAGCGGAGACCGGCCAAATATGGCAATGACAGCGGCGGCGGCGGAGACGACGGGATCAGGCCGCCAGCGCCTGTTCGACGCCGCCTTTCGCCATGCCACGCGCGGCGCCGCCATCGGCGTACTGGCGCTGTTGGGCGGGGTGATGGTGACGCTCGCGATCGGCGCCTGGCCCGCGTTTTCGCATTTCGGCTGGGGGTTTCTCTCCAGCACGGCATGGAACCCCGTCAAGGACCAATTCGGCGCGCTGCCGGCGATCTTCGGAACCCTCGTCACCTCGGCGATCGCGATGCTGATCGGCGTGCCGCTTGCCCTCGGCGTGGCGGTGTTCCTGACGGAATTGTGCCCGGCGGCGCTGCGCCGCCCGGTCGGCACCCTGATCGAGCTGCTGGCCGCGGTGCCGAGCATCATCTATGGCATTTGGGGCCTGTTCGTCCTGGCGCCATTCCTACAGGAGACGGTGCAGCCCTTTCTGATCGAGACCTTGGGCAACATTCCGGTCATCGGTGTGCTGTTCCAGGGCCCGCCGCTCGGGCTCGGCGTCCTGACCGCGGGGTTCATCCTCGCCATGATGGTGCTGCCCTTCATCGCTTCCGTGACCCGCGATGTCTTCCTCGCCGTGCCGCCGATGTTGCGTGAGAGCGCCTATGGCCTCGGTGCCACCACCGCCGAGGTGGTTGGCAAGATCGTGATGCCCTATACCCGCACCGGGATCATCGGCGGCATCATGCTGGGGTTGGGGCGCGCGCTCGGCGAGACCATGGCCGTCACCTTCGTCATCGGCAACGCGCATGAGATCCGCGGCTCGCTCCTGGCGCCCGGAACCACCATCTCGGCAACCCTCGCCAATGAATTCACCGAGGCGGTGACGAGGCTCTATACCTCGTCGCTGTTCGCGCTCGGCTTCATCCTGTTCGTCATCACCTTCCTCGTGCTGGCAGCGGCGAAGCTGCTGCTGCGACGGCTCGAAGCCCGGGCGGGGGTGTGATCCGATGATGGGTCGTTATGCCCGCCGGCGCGTCACCAACTACGTCTATCTCACCCTGTCGATGGCGGCCACCGCGGCCGGCCTGGTGTTCCTATTCCTGGTGCTATGGGCCCTCATCCGCAACGGCCTGCCGGCGCTGAGCGGCACTTTCTTCACCGCCGTGACGCCGCCGCCGGGCAGCGCTGGCGGCCTCGCCAATGCCATCTATGGCAGCGTCGCGATGACCGTGGTCGCGACCCTGGTCGGCACTCCGATCGGGATGCTGACCGGCACCTACCTCGCCGAACACGGCAAAGCCAGTCGGCTCGCGCCGGTGGTCCGCTTCGTCAACGACATCCTGCTGTCGGCGCCGTCGATCATCATCGGCCTCTTCGTCTATCAGATCGTGGTGGTGCCGATGGGCCATTTCTCGGCCTGGGCGGGCAGCATCGCACTGGCGCTGATCGTGATCCCGGTGGTGGTCCGCACCACCGAGGACATGCTGGTGCTGGTGCCGGCAAGCCTGCGCGAGGCCGCCGTCGCGCTGGGCACACCGCAATGGCGGGTCATCCTTCAGATCATTTATCGTGCCGCGATGCAGGGCATGGTGACCGGCGTGATGCTGGCGGTGGCACGCATCGCCGGCGAGACGGCCCCGCTTCTTTTTACCGCCCTGAGCAACCAGTTCTGGAGCACCAACATGAACGGCCCGATGGCCAATCTGCCGATGGTGATCTTCCAGTTCGCGCTCAGTCCCTATAATGGTTGGCAGACCCTGGCCTGGGGCGGCGCCGCGCTGATCACCCTGACGATCCTCGTCCTCAACATTCTGGCGCGGCTCTTCGCCGGTTGGAGCAGCCGGACATCATGACCACGGAATTTTCCCGCCCGACGATGCAACCGCAGCCGACACGCCCCTTGCCGGTGGTGAAACCGCCGGCGACGGGCGTGAGAGCGGCCACTTCGACACGGCCGGACATCAAATGCGAGATTAAGGACCTCCGCTTCTATTACAAAAATTATGAAGCACTTAAGGGAATTAGCCTAAAGCTTTACGATAAGAGAGTGACGGCCTTCATCGGCCCCTCTGGCTGTGGCAAATCCACCCTGTTGCGGGTGCTCAACCGGATCTACGAGCTCTATCCCGACCAGCGCGCCAGCGGCGAAGTGGTGGTCGATGGCAGGAACATTCTCGATCCCGGCCAGGACTTGAACCTGCTGCGTGCCAAGATCGGGATGGTGTTCCAGAAGCCGACGCCGTTCCCGATGTCGATCTATGACAATGTCGCCTTCGGCATTCGGCTCTATGAAAAGTTGCGCGCGCGCGAGCTTGACGAGCGGGTTGAAGAGGCGCTGCAACGCGCCGCGTTGTGGGGCGAGGTCAAGGACAAGCTGCGCCAGAGCGGGCTGTCGCTGTCGGGCGGGCAGCAGCAGCGTCTGTGCATCGCTCGCGCCATCGCGGTTCGGCCGGAGATTCTGCTGCTGGACGAGCCCGCTTCGGCGCTCGATCCGATCTCGACCCAGCGGATCGAGGAACTGATTGCCGAGCTTAAATCGGACTATTGCATCGCCATCGTCACCCACAATATGCAGCAGGCGGCGCGCAGCTCCGATTACACCGCCTTCATGTATCTCGGCGCGCTGGTCGAATTCGACGAGACCGAGACGATCTTCACCCATCCGACCCAGAAGCAGACCGAGGACTACATCACCGGCCGCTTCGGCTGAATGAGGCGATCATGGTATCCGAGCACATCATCAAGAGCTATGACGAAGAGCTGCAGAAGCTCGACAACATCATCACGCAGATGGGCGGCCTCGCGGAAAACCAGCTCGCCGCCGCGATCGAGGCGGTGGCGAAATCCGACACCCTGATGGCGAGCCGGGCGGTCGAGTCCGATGCCGAGATCGACGATCTCGAACGCGAGGTCGAGGCGATGGTGGTGCGGCTTCTCGCGTTGCGCCAGCCGATGGCACGCGATTTGCGCCAGATCGTGGCGTCGCTCAAGATCTCTTCCGATCTCGAGCGCATCGGCGACTATGCCGCCAATGTCGCCAAGCGCTCGCTGACCCTCGCACTCGCGCCACAGGTGCGGCCGGTGCGGGCGATCCCGCGCATCGGGGCTCTAGCCTTGCGCATGGTGAAGGACATCGTCGACGCCTATGTCGAGCGCGACGCCGACAAGGCGCTCGCGGTATGGTTGCGCGATGAAGAGCTCGACGAAATGTACACGAGCCTCTTTCGCGAGTTGCTCACCTATATGATCGAGGATCCGCGCAGCATCACCGTCTGTACCCACCTCTTGTTCATGGCAAAGAATCTGGAGCGGGTCGGCGACCTCACCACCAATATCGCCGAGAGGCTCTATTTCGTCGTCCACGGTGTGCCGCTGACGCAAATACGACCCAAGGGCGACCGTACCAGCCTGCAAACCGACCCCGGCCGCGACGACGACAAAACGGAGGAATCGGCGTGATGCAACACCCGACGGTTCTGGTGGTCGAGGACGAGGCGCCGCTCGTCACCTTGCTGCGCTACAATCTCGAACGCGAGGGCTTCGCCGTAGTGGCGGCGCTCGATGGCGAGGACGCGTTGCTCCATCTGCGCGAGGCGGTGCCCGATGCCGTGCTGCTCGACTTGATGCTACCGCGGGTCTCGGGCCTCGAAATCTGTCGCCAGATCCGGCGGGTGCCGGCGTGGCGCGATCTTCCGGTCATCATGCTGACGGCGCGGGGCGAGGAGGGCGAGCGGGTGCGCGGCCTCGACAGCGGCGCCGACGACTACATCGTTAAGCCGTTCAGCCCGTCGGAGCTGATCGCCCGCCTGCGCGCGGTAATCCGTCGCGTCCGTCCCGCCGCAACGGCCGAGCAATTCAATTTCGCCGATCTGAAGATGGATCTGGTGGCACATCGTGTGGCGCGCGCCGACACGCCCGTGCATCTGGGCGCGACCGAGTTTCGTCTTCTGCGCTTCTTGATGGAGCGGCCGGGCCGGGTGTTATCGCGCGAGCAATTGCTCGACGGCGTCTGGGGCCGCGACTCCGAGGTCGAACTCCGGACTGTCGATGTCCACATCCGGCGCCTGCGCAAGGCCTTGAACGAGCGCGACCGGCCCGATCTCATCCGCACCGTCCGCGCCGCCGGCTACGCGCTCGACACTGCCGCCCATTGATCCTTCCTTGCAGGCGGGCCATCGCGCGGGCATTCTCGCGCGTCCGCATGGGGTTGGAATGAATCGAACGAACGATAAGAACCAGGTCCGAATCGGGGCCATGGTGGGTTTTGCCTATCGCAGCGTGTTCGGCCGATTGGGGTTGGTGCTCGACCTCGGCTGGATAATGCTGTTGGTGCTGATGGCGGTGCTGATCCTGCCGGGGGTGCTGATGCCGGGCCGCTATGGCAGCGACCAGGTCCGGCTCGACGCGCTAAATTACGGCCAGGCGGTGGTGGCATTGTTGAGCCTCAGCGCCTTTGCCGTGCGCTGGCATCAATCGATCCTGGTCGGCGATCCGCACCGCCAGCCGCCGCGCGCCTTTTTCCGCGCGTGGCTGCGCTTCCTCGCCTATGGCTGCATCGCCTATGCCGCGCTCGGGGTGCTGGCGGTGGTCGCGCTCGGCGCGCTGGCGGCCGTGCCGCATACCAAGGCGGTCGGCGGTGCCGTCGAGTTCGGTGCCGTCATCGCCGCGTTCTTTCTGGCGCTCGGGCTGCTGCGGTTCGGTTTGATGTTCCCGGCAGCCGCCAGCGGTGTGCCGCTCGGACCCGTCGCGGCCTGGCGGCTGATGCGCGGCAATACCTGGCGTCTCGCCATCGCCTCGATCCTCGCGGCCGTGCCGATAACCTTTATTGCCGCGGTGCTGACCGCGCTGGTGGTCGCGTTGGCGCTGCCGGGCGGCGCGGCGGCGCATGTTCCGCCGCCGATCGGCTTCACCATTCTGGCCGGGCTGATCGAGACCGCCGCCAACTTCCTCTTGGTCGCGCTTGGCGCCAGCCTGCTTTCCGCGTTTTATCGCGAGCTGATGGCGCGGCACCGCCAGCCCGGCACCGGCGATTAGCGATAATATCCGCCGGCTGGCGGCCGGTACGGCTTTGGTGTCGGCGACGGTGTCGGCGATGCTTGCCGGCCGCGGCCGAAGATGTGGTCGAGCAGCCGCTGTAACCCGCTGCGATCGGGTTCGCTGCCGGCGGCAAGCTGGGCGTTGGGCGCCGCCGGCCGGGAAGCAACCTGCGGCGGCATCGCCGGTCCGGGCAGCGGCCGCACCGGCAGGCCGCGGGTCGCCGCCATCATGAAATCGTGCCAGGTCCGCGCCGGCAGCAAGCCGCCGGTGACCCCGCGCATCGGTGAATTGTCGTCATTGCCGAACCAGACGCCGGTGACGAGATTGGCGGTGTAACCGACGAACAAAGCGTCGTGGAAATCCTGGGTGGTGCCGGTCTTGCCGGCTGCCGGCCGTCCGATCCGCGCCGCGCGGCCGGTGCCATGCGCGATCACGCCGGCGAGGAAATGGTTCATCTCGCCCACGATTTGAGGTGACAGGACGCGGCCCGGCCCGGAGCCGTGGCGGCGATAGACGACATGCCCCGCGCTGTCCCGGATTTCGACGACACCATAGGGCCAGACGCCGGTGCCGCCATTGGCGAAGGCGGCATAGGCGCCGGTGAGCTCGATCAACGTCACGCCGCTCGAGCCAAGCGCGAGGCTGTCGTTATGGGCGAGGTTGCTGGTGATGCCAAGGCGGCGCGCCAGGTGGATGACACGATCGACGCCGGTACGCTCGATCACCTGCGCCGCGACCGTATTGATGGAATCGGCGATGGCTTCGGCGACGTTCACTTCGCCGCGATAGTGATTGTCGTAGTCGTGCGGCTCCCAATTGCCGATGCGGATCGGGTGGTCGTCGAATTCGGCATAGGGGCTGAGGCCGTGCTGAAGCGCGGCGGCATAGAGGATCGCCTTGAAGGCCGAACCCGGTTGGCGCAGCGCTTGAGTGGCGCGGTTGAACTGGCTCGCATTGTAGTCGCGGCCGCCGACCATGGCCCGGATCGCCCCGCCCGGCGACATCGCGACGAGCGCGCCCTGGCCGACATGGTCCCTGGTTCCGTCCGCGGCGAGCGTCTTCGTCACCGCCGCCTCGGCCGCCGCCTGCATCCGGGGATCGAGCGTCGTCGTGATGACGAGGTCGCGATTGCCGATCCCGGCGAATTCCGGGATCTGCTGATAGATCCAATCGGCGAAATAGCGATTGCCCGGCTGTGCGTGCTCGGTCGCGGTGAGCTGGCTCGCGCCCGAGGCGAGCGCGGCCTGTTCCTGGGCCGGCGTGATGTAGCCGACCTCCACCATGGCGTCGAGGACCTGATTGGCGCGCGCCTCGGCGAGGGGCTTGTCGTTGATCGGGCTGAACCGGGTCGGTGCCTTGAGGAGGCCGGCGATGATCGCCGATTGATACAGCGTCAGCTTGCTGGCCGGCTCGTTGAAATAGCGATGCGCCGCGGCATCGACCCCATAGGCGCCGGCGCCGAAATAGACCCGGTTCAGATAGATTTCCAGGATCTGGTTCTTGGTGAAACGCTGATCGAGCCAGAGTGCGAGCAGCGCTTCCTGGATCTTGCGCCGCCAAGTGCGGTCCGGCGAGAGGAACAGGTTCTTGGCGAGCTGCTGGGTGATGGTGCTGCCGCCCTGGACAATGTGGCCGGCCTTCAGATCGACGAAAGCGGCGCGCAGGATGCCGATCGGATCAATGCCGATATCATAATAGAAGCGGCGATCCTCGGTCGCGATCACCGCTTCGGAAAGCGAGGGCGGCAGGTCCTTCAATTGCACCGGTTTGCCATAGAGATCGCCGAACGTCGCGATCAGGCTGCCGTCGCGGCCGAGGATGGTGACGCTGGGTTGGCGCACCGCCATGGTGAGATTGTTGATCGGCGGCAGCGTCATCCAGAAATACGCCAGGACGACGATCAGGACGACAAAGCCCCAGGCGACGGCGAACACCGCCCAGTGCCACCAGCGCCGGCCGAGGCTTCGCCGGTGCGGCGGCGCGGGCGGTGCGGCGGCGGCGCGGCGCGATTTGGGTTTGGGCGTCGCTTTGATGCCCGCCCGGCGCGATCGGTCGCCGGGGTCGGCACGCAAGTCGCGGCGGCGTCTCTCCATCATGGGCCAGCCTTGTAGCACAAATTCGCCGTCATCGAACGGCGGCTCGGCAAGAAAATTCGGCAATCCCGGGGACGCCATCGTCCGCGCCCGGAAATGCGATATGATGGTTTCGGCATGTCCTGGTCCCGATGATCCCCGCGCTGATCGTTTTCGCGGCGACCTATATTGTGGTCGCGGTCGGGCGCGTGCCGGGATTGCGGCTCGACCGGGCCGGGGCCGCGCTCATTGGTGCGGCGCTGATGGTGGCGGTCGGCGCGCTGACGCCCGGCGAGGCCTATCGCGCGATCGACCTCAACACGCTGGCGCTGCTGCTCGGCATGATGATGGTGGTGGCCAATCTGAAGCTGTCCGGCTTTTTTGCACTTGCCCACGCCGCCATCGTGCGCCGCGCGCATCATCCGCTGATGCTGCTGGTCGGGATTGCCGCGACCGCCGGGTTGCTGTCGGCCGTACTGGTGAACGACGCCGTGTGTCTCATGCTGACGCCGCTCGTGGTGGCGACGGTGCGGTCCTTGAAGCGGAACCCGGTGCCCTATCTCCTCGCCCTGGCGATGGCCTCCAATGCCGGCAGTCTCGCCACCCTCATCGGCAATCCGCAGAACATGATGATCGGCAGTTTCTCGCGCATCTCCTATATCGACTTCGCGGCGCGGCTCGCGCCGGTGGCGGCCGTCAGCGTCGCCGTGATCGTGATCCTGATCGCACTCCTGTGGCGGCGCGAATTCCTCGCTGCGGCGGCGATCGCGGCGCCGCCGCCGCGGGTGCGTTGGCACCCGGTGCTGCTGGCCCGCACCGTGGCCGTGACGCTGGCGATCGTTGCCGCATGCTTCTTCGGGGTGCGGCCGTCCTTCGCCGCGATCTTCGGCGGCTCCGTCCTGTTCCTTACCGGGCGCGTCAAACCGGAGCGCATCTATCGCGAGGTCGACTGGTCGCTGCTGCTGTTGTTCGTCGGTCTGTTCATTGTGGTCGCGGCGACGCAGAAGGCGGTGCTGACGCCCGACATGGTGACGGCGATCGGCCGTGGCAATCTCGATCATGCGCCGCTGCTTGCATTGGTGACGGCGGGCTTGTCGAACCTTGTAAGCAACGTGCCAGCGGTGCTGGTGCTGAAGCCGTTCGTCATGAATCTCCCCGACGCGCGGCACGGCTGGCTGGTGCTGGCGATGGCGGCGACGCTTGCCGGCAACTTCACCCTCCTCGGCTCGATCGCCAACCTCATCGTTGCCGAGGGCGCGCGGCGCGCGGGCGTCACGGTCGGCTTTTGGACCTATTTCGCGGTCGGCGCCCCGGTGACGGTGATCACGATCGCGATCGGTTTGTTGCTCATCGGGTGAGTGTCATGGGAGTTCATCACGGCTTCGGCGCCGGCGGTGTGCCGGCCATGGCGAGGCCGAGAATGCCGCCCGGATTCATTGCATCGACCATGGCGGTCGGGATCAGGATGGTGGCGCCGCGCTCCTTCGTCGTCTCATAGATGATGTTCATGGCGCGCAGTTGCAGCGCCGCCGGGTTCTTGGAATAGGTCTCGGCGGCATCGAGGAATTTCTGCGCCACCTCGACTTCGGCCTGGCCGAGAAGGACGCGCGCCTGGCGCTCGCGTTCGGCCTGAGCCTGGCGACTCATCGCGTCCTGGAGCGCCATCGGAATCCCGACATCGCGAATCTCGACGGTGTGGACGGTGACGCCCCAGCCGGCGATCTTGCGGCCGATCTCCTGGCGCAGCACCTCATCGGCGGATTTGCGTTCCGACAGCAGGGTTGAGAGCAGGGACGAGCCCACCATCTCGCGCAAGCTGGTCTGGGCTACCCGCTGGATTGCGGAGCGGTAGTCGGTGATCTCGAGCGCCGCCTTCTCGGTGTCATGGACCTGCCAGAAGATGACGCCGTCGATATTGACCGGCACCGTGTCCTTGCTCAATGCCGACTCGGCATTGAACTCGGTGGTCTGAATGCGCTGGTCGAGCACCATCGCCACCGCGTCCGTGAAGGGCATGATGAAGAACAGGCCCGGCCCGCGGATCGAATGGAGCTTGCCGAGGCGCAGTACCACCGCGCGCTCCCATTGGTTCGCCATCTTCACCGTGCGCGGCAACAGCACGGCGATGATGACGAAGATTGCGGTAACGACAAACCAGCCGCCTTGGTGGGCGGAGAACCCGAACCAAGCGCTGAGGCCCGCAAGAACCAGCGCCAGGAAAGTAAGCAGGGCGGAAACAGGATTGCTGCCGGTCAACAGCGATCGCATCGGCACTCCCCCTTTCGGATGACTGACCAGCCATCACGGATGACAGATTCAACGCCTCCCGTCACCTGCCGCCTGTCATCCGCCACCCCCGGGCGGGCGGCGCCCGTACCTATGCCGCGGCAAGATGGCGGTGATTATCCTGGCGCGTCGCAAGGTTGCTCGTCCGCATCGCCTTTTGCAGCTTGCCGAAGGCGCGCACCTCGATCTGGCGGATGCGTTCGCGCGAGACCGCATAGCGGTGGCTGAGCTCCTCCAGCGTCATCGGCTCGTCCTGGATGCGGCGAGCGAAGATGATTTCCCGCTCGCGCGGCTTCAACTGTTTCAAGGCGTGATCGAGGAGATGCCGCCGCAGCCGGGTTTCCTCGGCGTCGCCGATGCGGCTCTCCTGATTGGCGCGGTCGTCCGGCAGCATTTCGAGCCACTCGCTGTCGCCCTCGACGCCCATGGTGGCATTGAGCGAGGTGTCGGTGGCGGCGAGCCGGCGGTTCATCTCCACCACCTCGGTCTCTGGCACATCGAGCTCGGTCGCGATCCGCGCCACCACCTCGGCGGGCAGATCACCCTGTTCGAGTTCGGCAAGACGGCTCTTGATCCGTCGCAGGTTGAAGAACAATTTCTTTTGCGCCGCGGTGGTACCCATCTTCACCAGCGACCAGGAATGGAGGATGTATTCCTGGATCGCGGCGCGGATCCACCACAGCGCGTAGGTGGAAAAACGGAAACCACGATCCGGATCAAATTTCTCGGCCGCCTGCATCAGCCCGACATTACCCTCGCTGACAAGGTCGGCGAGCGGCAGGCCATAGCCCGAATAGCCGCGCGCAATCTTGATGACGAGGCGCAGATGGCTGCCGATGAGGGCGCGCAACGCCTCGGGATCCCTGGAGTTCCGCCACGCCTGGGCCAACGCCTGCTCGCGCTCCGCCGTCAGCATCGGGAACCGCTTCGCGTCCTCCACCAAGCGGATCAGGCTGGTATCGATTTTCTGGTCCATATCCCTCGACCTTTCTGCTCCCTTCTTGCGCGAAGGGTGCGGACTCCACCGGCGTCTGATCGTCGGCTTCTATTATACGAACGAACAAGCCGGAAAGATGACGCCAGGGATCAAATTACCGCGATGCAGCATAATAAGGGCGGAAGGCCCTTCAATTCAAGGACTAGATTGGTGCTAATTGTCGCGTCCTGGCGATGGCAGAAATGTCAGGAACGCAGACCTATTTACTGCCGCCAAACCGGCGCCTTTGCCGTAATTCCATGATCAGGCAATCACAATCAGGGATTTCTACGCGAGTTGGGAGCCGCCATCCATCGGCACCACGACCCCGGTGACATAGCGATTAGTCATAAAAAACAGAATGATTTCAGCGATTTCCTCAGGTCCCGCGACGCGCTTCAGCGGCACATGCGCGGCCGCGCCGTCAAGGAATTCACGTTTGCGCTCGGCGCCATAACGGTCCCACATCGGGGTATCGACGGGCCCGGGGGACACGGTGTTGACCCGGATCGGCGCCAGTTCCAGGGCAAGGCCGCGCGACAAATTCTCGAGCGCCGCGTTGATCGCCGCGATCAGCGCCGCGCCGGCCCGCGGCCGCTGACTCAACCCCCCGGAGACGAAGGTCAAGGAGCCGTCGGGAGCGATACGGGCGGCGCGGGCAATGCGGAATCCAGCCCAGAACTTGCCATCCATGGCGGCCAGGGCAGGGGCCATCTCAAGTTCTTTCACATTGCCGCGACCGCCGGCGCCGACACAGGACACGACATGGTCCCAAACCGTGCCGTCGGCGAAGAATTTGGCGACGGCATGGTCGTCCATGGCGTCGAGGACGGCCGGCTCGACCTGTTGGCCGATGCGTTTCACCGCCGCGACGAGCCGGTCATGATCGCGCGCGGCGATGGTCACCCTTGCTCCGGCCGTGGCGGCCAGTCGCGCCGCCGCCTCGCCCATGCCCGAGGAGCCGCCCACCACCAACACCTTCTTGCCCGAAAGTGCATCCATGCCTCGCCTTCCTTTCGTCATTCTCTATGCAGATCAGGGCCAATCCGTCGATCGCAAAGCCGATTGTGCGCCGCACAAAATGGCTTCGTTCGTGCAAAATTATATTAGCCACCGATAAATTATGTGGCACCGATCGTGCCGGTGGGCATGATATAGAACACAACAAGAACTCATGTCAAGCAAATGCTGGTGCCGGTTTGAGCGGGCGATTGGGATATGCTAGTGGTGGTGCTTGGGCGGCTTATTCACCCAGTGGTTCGCGGCTCCTCTGGAAAGGTGTTTGATGCGCGCTTTGATTACCGGCGTTACCGGTCAGGACGGTTCTTACCTCGCGGAGCTCCTGTTGGCGAAGGGCTATGAAGTCCATGGCCTGATACGTCGCGCGAGCCTCTTCAATACGGATCGAATTGACGGATTCTATCACGACCCCCATGTCGGTGGTGCCAATCTTGCCTTACATTATGGCGATCTTGCCGACGGCACGGCCTTGCGACGCGTACTCGAAACGGTGCGGCCGGATGAAATCTACAATCTTGGGGCGCAGAGCCACGTCCGGGTTTCGTTCGAAGTTCCGGAATATACCGCGGATGTCGACGCACTTGGTGCGCTACGGCTGCTCGACGTCCTGCGCGACCATGTGAACACCAGCGGGCACTCGGTTCGCTATTATCAGGCCGGATCGTCGGAGATGTTCGGCGCCGCGCCGCCGCCGCAAAACGAGGCGACGTCCTTCTATCCCCGCAGCCCCTACGCCGTGAGCAAAGTCGCGGCACACTGGTACGGCGTCAATTACCGGGAGGCCTATGGCCTCTTCATCTGCAATGGCATTCTTTTCAATCATGAGAGCCCGCGACGCGGCGAGACCTTCGTCACCCGCAAGATCACGCGGGCCGTCGGTCGAATCAAGGAGGGCCTGCAGGAGCATCTGTTTCTCGGCAATCTCGATGCGGTACGAGATTGGGGGTTCGCCGGTGATTTCGTCGAGGCAATGTGGCTCATGTTACAGCAGGACGAACCCGGCGACTATGTCGTCGCGACCGGCGAGGCACATAGCGTGCGCGAATTCGTCGAAGCGGCGTTTGCCGAACTCGGCCTTGATTGGCAAGAGCATGTGAAATTCGATCCGCGCTATCTCCGGCCGACGGAGGTGGATGCGCTGTGCGGCGATTCAACGCGAGCGCGATCGAAGCTCAAATGGGCGCCGAAAGTGGGCTTTGCCGAACTTGTTCAAATCATGGTGCAGCACGATCTGCGCCTCGCCCGGCAAGAGCGTCTATTGAAATCGGCGGGCTATGAGGCCGTGGCACGAGGAATTGCTGCGGCGGACTGAGGGAATGCTGCCATTCATCCTGAAGCCACGTCTTATCCGGGCGTGCAAGCCGGATGCCGGCAAGCCCGAAAGGCGAGATTCCGCGGATGTTGCAACTTATTGATTTTCCGGCCCGGCGCGCGCTGATATGGTCCGGCGCTACTAGGGGATTGGGGCGATGGCCGAAACGCGGAAGCTCGCGGCGATCCTGGCCGCCAATGTGGCGGGCTGTAGCCGCCTCGCCGGGGCCGACGCCCCGCCAGATGAGGCAAAAAGATGAGCGCGAGGCTAAAAAAGGCGACAGCGGCACCGCGGCGGACGGTCGCCGAACTCGATCAGTTGCTGCTTGAGACCCGAGCCGAACAGGCCGCGACGGCGGAAATCCTCGACATCATCAATCATTCCTCGGGTGACCCCGCGCCGGTGTTCGATGCCATCCTGGAGCGGGCGATGCGGCTGTGCGAGGCGCCGTTCGGCGGCCTCGTGGTGCCGGACGATGAATTCATCCGCTATGTTGCCATTCGCAACGCGCCGAAGCCGTTTGCCGACTTCCTTACCCGCGAGCGAGTCCGGTTGAAAACCATGCTGGGACTCAATGTCCTCAAGGGCATGGTTCTCCATGTCGCCGATCTGTCGCAATCCGAGGCCTATCGCCGTCGCATCCCGGTCACGGTGTCGGCGGTCGAGGATGGCGGTATACGCGCCGTGCTGTGCGTACCGCTGATGCGGGATGGCGGCCTCATCGGCGCCTTCACGCTTTATCGACAGGAGGTGCGGCCCTTCACCGACCGCGAGATCGCGCTGGCGTGGAGCTTCGCCGCCCAGGCCGCGATCGCGATGGAGAATGCGCGGCTCATCGACGAGATCAATAGCCGCAACCGTGACCTGACGCAATCCCTGGAGCGGCAGACCGCGACCTCGGAGATTTTGGGCGCCATCGCGGCGGCGCCCGGCGACGCCAAGGGCACACTGAGGAAGATCGCCGAGACCACAGCGCGGTTGTTCCGCGCGGCCGGCGTGTCGTTCCGCATCGCCGAAGGCGACGAATTCAAACTGTCCATCGGCGTCGGCCGCGGCGCCGAGCAAGTCAGCACGCAATTGTATGCTGACCCCACGAGTCGTCCCAAGGTCGGCGGGCACCACCTCCCCGGCGCCGTGATTCGTGAGAACCGGCAAATCAACATTCCCGATCTCGACCATCTCGATCCCGAATTCGCCGACTGGCCCGGAACTCTCGTCGCGCGCGACGCCGGTATTCGAACCGTCGTCGGCTCACCGCTTCGCGCCGAAGGCCGCGCCATCGGAGCGCTCATAGTCTATCGCGACGTGCCGCGGCCGTTCGAGCCGGTCGAGCTGCAGCTCCTCCAAAGCTTCGCCGACCAGGCGGTGATCGCGATCGAGAATGCGCGCCTCCTGACCGAATTGCAGACCCGCACCGCCGACCTACAGGAATCACTTACCTATCAGACCGCGACCAGCGACGTGCTGAAGGTCATCAGCCGCTCGACCTTCGATCTTCAGCCGGTGCTCGACACCCTGGTCAAGACCGCCGGGCACCTCTGCGTTGCCGATGCCGGCGCCCTGTCGCTCCGGGAAGGCGACACGTTCCGGTATCTCGCCAGCATCGAGAATGGCCAGCTTTGGCGAGCGCTGGCTGGACGAAGCTTCACGCCGGGCCGCGAAACCGTCGCCGGCCGGGTCATACTGGAAGGCAAGGCCGTCCACATTGCCGATGCCAGGGAAGCCCCGGAATTACATCGCCATCCGGGGAGGACGGCCCCCGGCGAGGCTCGCACAGAGCTCAACGAAGCCCATAGCGCACTTGGTGTACCCATGCTGCGCGAAGGCGAGATCATCGGTGTCCTAACCCTAACGCGCAACCATGTCGAACCGTTCACCGAGCGGCAGATCGACCTCGTCCGAACCTTCGCCGACCAGGCGGTGATCGCGATCGAGAACGCGCGCCTGCTGACCGAGTTGCGCGAGAGCCTGGAGCAGCAACAGGCGATCGCCGAAGTGTTGCAGGCCATCAACGCGTCGCCCGGCAACCTTGCGCCGGTGTTCGAGGCCATCCTGGAAAAGGCCCACACGCTGTGCGGCGCATCGCGCGGGGCGCTGTTCATCATCGAAGGCGATACCATACGGG
>JBOHLV010000102.1:0-81141 GCA_050729815.1 Allostellaceae bacterium | reverse complement strand
CCTCCTAGAGCGATAAATCTTTCACCCTCAGGTCGTATGCGGTATTAGCCCGGCTTTCGCCGGGTTATCCCCCACTCCAGGGCAGGTTCCCACGCGTTACTCACCCGTGCGCCACTCGTGTATTGCTACACGCGTTCGACTTGCATGTGTTAGGCATGCCGCCAGCGTTCGTTCTGAGCCAGGATCAAACTCTCAAGTTCGCTTTGCTTTTCTTGGGAAAGAAAAGCAAACCTGGCTTCGTACGTCTCGCATTGACGTCGGAATTGACTTCCTAATCGATGCGCTGACATACGGCGCCGAAACGCCGCCGTCCGCGCATCCCTTCCTCAAGCTCACAATGTCAAAGAGCGCCTCGGCAATCCGGCTCTGCCGGTGTCGAGGAGGCCGCGCTTATAAGCCCCGCGTTAACCCAAGTCAACTGCGTTACAGCGGGATTTTTGGCCCCCTGCAAAGATGAAACGAACACCGCCCGACCCACTTTGGTGGCGGCCTTCGTCTCTACCCTTCTCAGGAGGCCGCTCCGAAGAGCGACCGGGCCCTGATATAGGCTTGCCGATGTCCCCTGTCCAGCGCATTTGCGCGATGATGGGGCGATTTTCGTGCTAGATTGGCGGCCGTGAACGACGACGAAATTCTGGCGACCTTGCCGATCGACCGTTGGGGCGGCCCGTTCGCGGCCGAGCTCCAGGCGGAAGCGGTCGCGGCGCTCGAAACCGGACGGGTGGTCTTGCTGCCGCGGCTCGGCATCGCCGTCGGGCCGGACGAGGCGCCACTTCTCGACCCCGCCGCCGCCGGCGCGGCGCGCAAGAATGTCAGCTTCGATCCCGCGACCGGGGCGATCGGCAACAGCGCCCTCGATGCCGCCGAGGCGGCCCGGCTCAAATCGCTGATGGCGCGGTTTGCCGAAGACGCCACGCGCCTCGTCCGCGATCTGGTGCCGGGCTATGCCGACGCGCTCGAGGTCGGCCGCACCAGTTTCCGTCCGCTCGAGATCGCCGGCCGCGATTATTCCCCCCGGCATGACGACCGCCGGCTTCATGTCGATGCCTTTCCGAGCCGGCCAGGGCATGGCCGCCGCATCCTGCGCCTGTTCACCAACATCGCGCCCGATGGCGCCGCGCGGCACTGGCGGGTGGGCGAGCCGTTCGCCGATTTCGCGCGCCGTTTCGTGCCGCGGATCGGCCGGCCGCCGCCGGGTAGCGCCTGGTTCCTCGCGGCAAGCGGCGTCACCAAGGGCCGGCGCAGCCGCTATGATCATCTCATGCTGAAGCTGCATGACGGCGCCAAGCTCGATCCCGATTACCAGCGCGCGGCGCCGAAATATGATGTCACGTTTCCCGCGGGTTCGACCTGGCTGGTCTTCACCGACCAGGTGCTACACGCCGCGCTCGCCGGCCATGGCGCCTTGGAACAGACTTTCTACCTGCCGGTGGCGGCACTGGCGACGCCGGCGACGGCGCCGCTGCGCGTCCTCGAAGCGATGGTCGGGCGCGCGCTGGTTTAGCCGCGCACCATGTCCGGCCCCCCGACCAGAAGGCGGTTGTAGGTCGGGCCGATCACCAACTCGCTCACCGCGACATGGGGCGGCATCTCGGCGACGAAGCGGATGGCGCGGCCCAGATCCTCAGGCTTCAGCATGCGCGCGATGTCCTCGGGCGGCGGCGGCACGGCACGTTTCGCGATGAGCGGGGTCGCCACCTCGCCGGGACACAATGCGCAGGCGCGAATCCCGTTCGGCCCCTCATCATCGTTGAGCGCGAGCGTCAATTCGACCACAGCGACTTTCGACGCATTATAGGCGGGGCCGGTCAGCCAGGAATGATGGCGTCCGACCCAGGACGCGACATTGATGATCGTGCCGTCGGCTTGTGCCCGCATCGCCGGCAGCATTGCGGCAATGGCATAATAGGTGCCGTTCAAATTGGTCGCGATGATGCGGTCGAAGCTCTCCGGATCGAGGCGATTCCAACGTCGGTTCGGCAGGTTGATGCCGGCGCTGTTGACCAGGATGTCGACCCGGCCGTGGCGCGCGAGAAGCGCCGCGCCGGCATTCGCCACGGCATCGCGATCGGTGATGTCGAGCGAAAGGGCCTCGGCCGTGCCGCCGATCTTGCGGGCTACGGTCTCGAGTTTCCGTTGGTCGCGACCGCTGACGATCACGGTGGCACCGGCCTCGGCCAATGCGATCGCGCCGGCCTCGCCGATGCCGCTGCCGCCCCCGGTAATCCACGCGATCTTGCCATTGAGCATGATCTGCCTCCATCTGTTCGCCACCAGAGGATTCGGGCATAATGGCGCGGGCGAGGCAAGGAAATGACTGGGACCCGAAAACTCGCGGCGATTCTGGCGGCGGATGTCGTTGGCTATTCGCGGCTTGCCGGTGCGGACGAAGAGCGCACCCTGGCGCGGCTGCGCGCCCTGCGCGGCGACCTGATCGATCCCGCCATCGCGGCGCATCACGGCCGCGTCGTCAAGCTGATGGGCGACGGGATTCTGGTTGAGTTCCGCAGCGTCGTCGATGCGGTGCGCTGCGCCATCGAGGTGCAGGCCGGCATGGTCGAGCGCAATCACGGCCTCGCGCCCGAGCGAGTGATTCAATTCCGCGTCGGGGTTCATCTGGGCGATGTCGTCGAGGAAGAAGATGGCGACCTCATGGGCGACGGGGTCAATATCGCGGCACGGCTCGAAGGCATCGCCGAACCCGGCGGGATTTCAATATCCGAGGACGCCTATCGCCAAGTGCGCGACAAGAGCGACGCCGCCTTTGTCGATTTGGGCGAGCGCGAATTGAAAAACATCGCAAGGCCGGTGCGGGTGTATGCCCTCGCTTCACCATCTTCCCTTTCCCGACGAAAGCCGGGACCCATCGCGGTCGAGGACTCGACTGATGCAAGCATGGACCCCGGCCTTCGCCGGGGAAGGGGAGAATTAGTGAGCGAAATTTCATCCCCACCCCGCCTCAGCATCGTCGTGCTGCCGTTCGGCAATATCGGCGGCGACCCTGAACAGGAATATTTCGTCGATGGCGTCACCGAGAGCCTGACCACCGACCTGTCGCGCATTGCCGGTTCGTTCGTGATCGCGCGCAACACGGCGTTCACCTACAAGGGCAAGCCGGTCGATGTAAAAGAGATCGGCCGCGACCTCAACGTCCGCTATGTCCTCGAAGGCTCGGTACAGCGCGGCGGCAACCGCCTGCGCGTCAATGTGCAGCTTATCGAAGTCGAGAGTGGCGCGCATCTTTGGGCCGAGCGCTTCGACAAGCCGCTCGCCGATCTCTTCGACATGCAGGACGAGATCGTCGGCGCGTCTCGCCAACCAGCTCGGCACGCAAATGATCGAAGCCGAGGCGCGGCGGGCCGAGACGTCACCGCATCCCGATTCGATGGACCTCTATTTTCAGGGACAGGCCTCGTTCTATCGGAATCTCAACGAGGCGCGCACGCTGTTCGAGCGCGCGGTCGCCCTCGACCCGGCCAATATCGAGGCGCTGGTCGGCCGGGCGTGGAGCGATGCGATGCTCGGCGGCGGTTCGATGAGCGATGAGCGCCACACGCATCTCGCCGCCGCGGAGGCCACCTTGGGCAAGGCACCCGGCCATGCCGTGGCGCATATGATGCTGGGTTATCTTCAGATCCATACCAACCGCGCGGCCCAGGGCATCGCCGAATGCGAACGAGCCCTGGTCCTCGATCGCAATCTGGCGACCGCGCATGCCATCATCGGCCAAGGCAAATATTATAGCGGCCGCGCCGAGGAGACCGAGGCGCATATCGAGGAGGCATTTCGCCTCTCGCCGCGCGACAGTCTTGCCTTCACATGGCAGTTTTTGGTCGGCACGGCCAAGCTTCAGCTCGGCCGCGACGAGGAAGCCGTTCAGTGGCCGCGCCGCGCCATCGAGGGCAATCGCAACTTCTCGATCGTCCATTTCTTTCTGGCCTCGGCCCTCGCCTTTGTCGGGCGGCGGGATCAGGCGCAAGCGGCGGTCGAAGCCGGGCTGAGCGTCGATCCCGCTTTCACCATCCGCCGCTTCCACGCCAACGCCGTCGCCGCCAGCGATGACCCGACATTTCTCGCGCAGCGCGAACGGATCATCGAGGGCATGCGCAAGGCCGGGGTGCCGGAGGGATGAGCGGCGCTATCGCCGTTCAATAGTGATAGCGGCATTGCACGATTTCGACGCGTTGTTCGGCCTCCGTGCCAACGACGCGATAGACGAGGCGATGCTCGCGCGTGATCCGGCGCGACCACCAGCCGGACAGGCTACCGCGCAACGGTTCGGGCTTTCCCAATCCGGCAAAAGGGGTGCGGCGAATGTCCTTGAACAATTCGACGATCTTGGCGGCGAAGGCCGGATCGCGCTGGCTGGATTGAACGAATTCCTCCCAGGCCTCGGCGGTCCAAAGCAGCTTCATTTGCCGGGATCGTGCTCCGTCAATTCATCTGCTTCGGCGTGCGCGATGGAACGTTGCAACCGCGCCGCGTTGGCGGGGCTGCGCAACAGATGCAGCGTCTCCTCAATGCTCTCAAATTCCTCGAGCGACATCATCACGACCGAGCGGGAATTCTGACGCGTGACGATCACCGGCGCGCGGTCATCGCACACCAGATCGAGGAATTTCGCCAGGTTCTGGCGGAGTTCCGTATAGCTGACATGATCCATAACGTACGGATATATGTACGCTTATGAGTCATGTCAATCGCGCCTTATTCCGCCGCTTGTGCGACCTCGCCGGCGATGGTTAGGCTCCATCGCCGAGAGGAGCGGGCCGATGGATATCGTGGTACTGGACGAGCGCGCGGTCGCCCTCGACCCGGCCAACATCGAGGCGCTGGTCGGTGGGGCGGGGATGCGATGCTCGGCGGCGGCTCGCTGAGCGATGAGCGCCAGACGCGTCGCACCGCCGCGGAATCGACCTTGGGCAAGGTATTGTCCGCAACACCCGGCCATGCCATTGCGCATATGTCACTGGGCTATGTCCTGATCCACACCGAAAAGCTTGGTGGGCCCGGCAGGACTCGAACCTGCGACAACACCGTTATGAGCGGCGCGTTCTGACCAACTGAACTACGGGCCCTCCGCGGGGCAAAGCCTCTATCAGGGATTGCGCGCGCGGGAAAGCCCCACGCGCTCACGCCGCGTCGAGCGGCCGGGTGACAAGACGTGCCGCCTCGCGGGAGACGAGATCACGATAGATGCCGCGCCGGCGCATCAACAGGGTCGGCGCGCCGTCCTCAATGATGCTGCCGCGGTCGAGCACGACGATGCGGTCGAAATCGCGCAACGTGGATAGCCGATGCGCGATCGCGATCACGGTGCGGTCTTCCATGAGCCGACCGAGCGCATGCCGCACCGCCTCTTCCGAATCGATATCGAGCGCCGAGGTCGCTTCATCGAGAAGCAGGACCGGCGCGTCCTTCAAGAGGGCGCGCGCGATGGCGATGCGCTGACGTTGGCCGGCCGACAGCTTGGCACCGCGATCGCCGACCCGTGTCATCAGCCCCTCCGGCAGGGTCGCGATGAAATCGGCGCAATGCGCCGCCTCGAGCGCGGCGCGCACCTCGTCGTCCGAGGCCTCGGGCCGGGCATAGCGAACATTGTCGAGGATCGAGCGCTGAAGCAGCGACGGGTCTTGCGGCACCACCGCGATGAGCGCGTGGAGACTATCCTGCGTCGCCAGGGCGATGTCCTTGCCATCGATGAGGATGCGCCCGTCATCGACCTCATAGAAGCGCTGTAGAAGCGCGAACGCGGTGGTCTTGCCGCCACCCGATTCACCGACGAGGCCGACGCGCTCGCCGCGCTCAATGGCGAGGTCTAAATCCGTGAATACCGGCGTACCTTGCGTATAGGCGAAGCGGACATGCTCGAACCGGACGGCGGCGGCAGGGCGCGACACGAAACGGGCGGCTTCCGGATGATCCGTGATCTCATGCGGCACGGCGAGGGTCGCGAGTGCTTCGGCCAGACGTGCCAGATGCTGCGTCATCTCGACCAGCGCGACGGCAAGGTCGCGCGTCGCATTGAGGATGGTGAAAGCAAGCGTCGTCACCAGCACGACTTCGCCGGTGGTGGCGTCGCCCCGGCTCCAGCGCATGAGGATCCAGGCCAGCATCAGCACCGTCACCACGACCGTAATCGTGGCGTGGAGGATACGCAGCTTCTCGATATATTTGAGGCTATGCTCGCGCGCGTCAAGCTCGACGCCTACCGCTTCCGCAAGCCGTCGCCGCTCGCGCGCCAAGCCGCCGAACGTGCGCACCAGCGCGATATTGGCGATGATGTCCGTCATCTCGCCATCGACCGCGGCGGCCTTGTCGGCGAAATGCCGGTGCAGGGGCCAGCCGTGCCGGGCGATGCGATAAAGCACCGCAACCAGGATGGCGGCAAAGGCGGCGAGACCCAGGGTCATTGCCGGGCTCACCGTGACCAGAAAGGCGATCGCCCCCACCGTCGCGACGATCGGTGGCAGCGCGTTCCAGGTGAAGAGATATTCGAGGGTGAAGAGCGCATTCGACGTGGCGGCGATGCGGCTCGTCAGGACGCCGGGCGGGCGATCGGCGAAATAGCGCGGCGCATGGCCCAGAAGATGGCCGAACAGCACGGCCCGCACATCGCCCGTCACCTTGACGAAGGCGCGGCTCGCGACCCACCCGGCCACACGCCAAAATATTGTGTCGCCCACGACTAACGACACCAATAGCGCGAACGCGATCCAGATGCGGCCATCCGCCGCGGCCGGCCCACGGCCCAACACGTCGATCAGGAATTTGATGCCGTATTGGGTGGTGACGGAACAGCCGGCCGCCGCGGTTACCGCCGCCGCAATCAACAGATGTGAGAATGGGCGGGTGCCAATGCACCGCATGATGAATGCCGCGGGCCGGTTCGCGAATCGCGTCGCCTCGCCGAAATCGCCTTGGGTGGGTTTCCGCGAGCACCGCTCCGATGGTAGGTCGACGCCCATGAGATGATGGTAACTGTCCAGCATTCTTCTCCCCGTGCCGGTAATGCTTCTCCAACGCGGTTGCGGCCGAAATATTCCCGGCCTCGGTGCATCGAAACATTTCCTGCCGGAATAGGTGAGGGTTTGCGACGTTCTTGAGTCCGGGAGGGACCGCGATGGGAGACGGGGGAGATGACTAACAAAGGAGCAACTTGATGCGCATCGCCGAGATCGCCCCCTTGACCGAAGCCGTGCCGCCGAAGAGCTATGGCGGTACGGAGCGCGTGGTTTCCTGGATCACCGAAGAGTTGGTGCGGATGGGACATGAGGTGACACTGTTCGCCTCAGGCGATTCCGAAACGACGGCCCGGCTCGATGCGGTATGGCCTGTGGCCCTGCGTTTCGATTCCCGGGTGCTCGATCCGTTTGCGCTCCATATGCTGATGCTGGAGCGGGTGCGGCAACGTGCCGCTGAGTTCGACGTCCTCCATTTTCATCTCGACTATATGCCGTTTTCGCTGTTCCTGCGCCAATCGACGCCGTTCGTGACGACGTTGCATGGCCGGCTCGATCTCCTGGAGCATCAGCCGGTCTTCACCGCCTTTTCGCGCGCGCCGGTAGTTGCGATCTCGCACGCGCAGCGCAAATTCATTCCGCAGGCAGGCTGGGTCGCGACGATTCCACACGGACTGCCGGCGGATCTGCTGACGCCGCAGCCGGTGAAACCCTCCTATCTCGCATTTCTCGGCCGCATCGCGCGGGAAAAGCGGGTCGATCGCGCCATCCGTATCGCCGCGCGCTGTGGCCTGCCGCTCAAGATCGCGGCCAAGATCGACCGCGCCGACCGCGATTATTTCGAGAACGAGATCGAGCCGCTTTTTCAACTACCGCATGTCGATTATGTCGGCGAGATCACCGATGCCGAGAAATCAGACTTCCTGTCCGGCGCGATCGCGTTGTTGTCGCCCATCGATTGGGAGGAGCCGTTCGGCCTCGTCATGATCGAGGCGGCGGCTTGCGGCACACCCGCCATCGTCTGGCCCCATGGTGCCGCGCCCGAGATCATCGAGCCGGGCGTCACCGGCTATCTCGTCACCAGCGAGGACGAAGCGGTCGCGGCCGTCGCCCAAGCCAGCCAATTGTCGCGGCCTCAAATCCGCCGCCGGTTCGAGGCGCGCTTTACCGCACGCCGCATGGCCGAGGATTACCTTCGCGTCTTTCGTACCATCATGGATGAGGAACCGGCGGAGAACTTCCTCAGATCGGCTTAACGGTCGATTACGACCTTGCCGACGCTGCGGCGCGCCGCAAGCGCCGCAAGCGCCGCCGGCGCTTGCGCAAAGGCAAAGACGTCGCGGATGAGGGGCCGGATCGCGCCGGCGGCATGAAGCCGAAGCAGATCGGCCCCGATGCCGTCGGCCAGCGCTGGGTCGTGGCGGCGTTGCTCGCCCCAATAGACGCCCATTGCCGCCGCGTTCTTGAGAAGAAGCCGGTTCGAGGGCAGTTCGGCGATCTGGCCGCCGGCAAAGCCGACGATCATCAATCGCCCTCCCCAGGCAAGGGCGCGCAGGCAATCGACCGTGACGGCGCCGCCGACGGAATCGACTGCGACATCGACACCATCGGGTGCGAGGCGTCGCAGCCCCTCGATCAGCTTTTCCTCCCGATAATCGATGACATGGTCAGCGCCGAGTTCACGGGCGAGCGTCACCTTCGCCGCGCCACCCGCCGCCGCGATGACGCGCGCGCCCCAATGTTTGGCGAGTTGCAGCGTCGCCGAGCCGACCCCGCCCACAGCCGCCGTCACCAGCACCGTCTCTCCGGCTTTGAGCCCAGCGCGGTGCCGCAGCGCAAGATGCGCCGTCGGATAAATGGTGAGCAGTGCGACCGCATCGCGCGGCGTCATGCCCGCCGGCATCCGAAATGCACCGGAGGCGCGTACAATCGCCTCTTCGGCGAAGCCGCCGAAATCGCAATTGCCGGCGATCATCTCGCCGATCCTGAAGGATGAATCCGGCCCGGCCGCGGTTACCTGCCCGGCCACCTCGACCCCGGGCGAGAACGGCAGTTTCGGCTTCACCTGATACTGGCCCTTCACGACCAGCGTATCGAGGAAATTGAGCCCAACCGCAGCAACGCGGATGCGCGCCTCGTCGCCGGCGGGTTCGGGCAGCGGCACCTCGGCCAAACGAAGCTCGCCTTCGGGCGATAAGCGCTCGACAATCCAAGCCTGCACACCGATCCTCCCTTTGATTGCTGGCGCCCCATGACGACGGCAGCCGGATAATATCGAGGCGATCCCGCGACCGGCCCGAGCACCCGTCACCCGTCTAGACTATCGTGGCAGCCAGACCGGCTGATCGGCGCCGACGACGCCGCAAGGCCGCTCCCAATAGGGTTTGGTCTCGGAGAAGTCCGTGATCGGCGCCGGATAGGCGACCTCGCCCAGCGGCGAGAGGGTGGTGCGCAGGTCCGACGGCAACGCTTCGAGGCCGAAGACCTGTTCCGGCTTCGGCCGGGTCTCAAGTTGGCCCAGATCCAGCACGAACATCGAGGAGCGGGTAAGCGAGACCTCGACCTGGTAGCTTCCGCCCTCCCGCGCGCGGCGATAGAGCGCGCCGACCGCGCCCGCCGCGGCGAGATAGGCGGTGAGATAGTCATTGACCGTGCCGGTCGGCGCGAGCGTCGGGGCCTCGAAGGAGCCTTCCGCCACGGCGAGGCCGCTCGCCACCTGCCCCACCGGGTCATAGCCGCCGCGCGCTGCCCACGGGCCGCCGGCGCCATAGGCCGAGAGGGAGACATAGATCGCGCCCGGACGCAGCTTTGCCACCTCGCGCGGGCCGAAGCCGCGTTTCTGCAGCGAACCCAGCCGCCAGCTTTGTACGAACACGTCGCAGCCGCGCACCAGTTCCGCGAGCCGGGCGCGATCCCGGTCGCGGTCGAGATCGAGATAGGCGGAGCGCTTGCCGAAACTGGTGTCGACCGTCTTGTCGAGCGTGTCGGGATGGCGATAGGAGGCGATGTGGAGTACGTCGGCGCCCTGCTCCGCGAGGAGCCGCGATGCCGCCGGCCCCGCCAGCACATGCGACACGTCGAGGACACGCACGCCCGTAAGTGGTCGGGGCGCCGGGCCGAACGGCTCGGGCGGACCGTCTGCGATCTTCTCCAGATCGATCGGCGGCCGACCTGCGAGCCATTGCCCTTGGGGATGATCCAGCCACTCATCGCGCCGACGTGCCACGACGCCGACGAGCTTCGCCGCCGCGATCGCGTCCTCGAGGTCGCCGCTGTGCCAACGCGCAACCGCACTCGCGACCGCGCCATTGTCGTTGGTGCATTGCAAGAGTTCCAGAAGCCCGAGCAGCATGTCGAGATAGTCGCGCACGCGCAGGAGATAGATCTGGCGGTTGTCGCGAGTGCGGAAGAAGGACTGCCAACCCGAGCGCGGCCGCCAGCGCAACGGCTTGCCGCCTTGGCTCACGTGAAAGACAGTGCGCAGCCCTGGTACCACGGCGCGGCGCAGATCGACCGAGACATCCTGGCCGCGGCCCGAACGCATGCGCCAGATCGCGGCGATGCCGACGCCCTCGGCCGCCAGCGCCGCCGCCGCCGCCGTGCCGAGGCGATGCGGACTGGCGACAATCGGGTCGGCGCCAGCAATGGCGATGGCACCGCCGGTATCCTCGGCGCTCGTCCCCATGTGCTGAAGGAGACGGTGACAGGTTTCGATCGCGATATCTCTCATGGACCACAACAGTTCGCCACGGCGGAAGCCGGCATTATGCAACCGGTCCGCCGCGGCGCCAACCCGCCGGTGCGGGCGAATCCGTTACCAAGCAGCCAGGCTTACGCCGCCGCGCGCTGCCACAGGCGTTTCGTCGCAAGCGCTGCTCCCTCCGACATCGCCTTGAGCTTCGCCCAGGCGATTTGGGGATGGACGCGGCCGCCAAGCCCACAATCGGTCGAGGCAATGACATTATCACGACCGACAGCCTCGGCGAAACGGCAAATCCGGTCCGCGACCAGTTCGGGGTCCTCGATAAGATTGGTCGAATGGCTGACGACGCCGGGCAGGATTTTCTTGCCGGCGGGCAACTTGACGGTCTGCCACACCTTCCACTCATGCTCGTGGCGGACGTTGGCGGCCTCGAAGGAGTATTGGTCGCAATTGATCGCCAGCATCAGATCCACGAGATGCTTCATCGGGAAGTCGGTGCTATGGGGGCCATGCCAGCTTCCCCAGCACAGATGGAAGCGGATCTTGTCGGACGGCAGCCCCTTGATCGCGTGATTGAGCGCGTCGATCTGCATCTTGGTATAGCGCCGATAGCCCTCGATGCTGGGGTCCTCCTTCTGCTGGTCCCAGTTTTCCCCGATCGCCGGGTCGTCGAGCTGAACGATCAGCCCGGCATCGATGATGGCCTTGTATTCCTCGTGCATCGCATCGGCACAGGCATAGAGCAGTTCTTCCTCGGTCTTGTAGTGCTCGTTCGGCATGCGCGCGCAACTCGCGGGCGCGATCGCGTTCATCCACGCGCCCTCGGTGCCGAGCCCGGCCGCCTTGAGGCCGGCCTTGAAATTGTCGATGTCACGCTTGATCTCGGCATGACCCTTGTAGGTGACGGGGCCTTTCACCAGGGGGCTGTTGTTGGTCATGAACTGCTCGGGCAGCCCGCAACCCGAATGCGGATCCATATAGGCGTCCCCGAACCGCGACATGTCCCGGCGATCGATCCAGGCGCCGACGACGAAATCCTTCGGCGCCATCGGTGCCTTGGTGTGTACCGACAAGGTCGTGGCCCACAGGCTGATCGGGACGGCTTCGACGCCCCCCAGCCGCTTCACCACATAGGACCACCAGGCGCCGTAATCATAGGCCCAGCCCACCGTGTGGCCGACTTCGCCGTCATTGATGAGGTCCACGCCGACCTCTTTCTGCCGGCGGACGACATCGGCAACGGCATCTTTCAGCTCGCGATCGAGCGCGGCTTGGTCGAATTGCTCGCCCAGAGTCCGCCTTTGCGTGATGTCGAGCAGCTTCTGTGGGCGCGGCAGGCTCCCGACATGCGTGGTGAGAATCCGATCAGCCATCTATACCTCCCGTTTGTTTCAGTATCCCGCGCGACGTGCCTCGGACGCGCCGCCAGTTACGATCGTTGCCGAGACAATATCAAAACCAGCCCTCGGACGACAAGGCGCGATGGATCGAGCGGGTCATTGGTAGCCGACATAAGGATGCGGCACATAGGGCGCTTCAAGCGTCGCGATCTCCTCCTCCGTCAGCGACATCCCGACGGCCGCCACCGCTTCCGGCAGATGATTCGGCCGCGCTGCACCGATGATCGGCGCGGTGATGACGGACTTCCGGAGGAGCCAGGCAAGCGCAATCGTCGCCCGCGTCACCCCGCGTGCCGCCGCGACCCGGCCGACCGCTGCGATCACCGCCTTGTCCGCCTCATACTGCATATAAAGATTCTTGCCGAAAGCGTCGGTTTCCTGGCGGTTGCTGGTGTCCGCGGCGGTGCGGGTCAGGCGGCCGCGCGCCAAGGGGCTCCACGGAATGACGCCGATGCCCTCGTCACGGCAGAGCGGCAGCATTTCGCGCTCCTCCTCGCGGTTCAAGAGATTGACATGGTCCTGCATCGCGACGAACCGCGTCCAGCCATTCGCGCGTGCGACATGGAGCATCTTCGCGAACTGCCAGGCATGCATCGAAGAGGCGCCGATATAGCGCGTCTTACCAGCCTTTACGACATCGTGGAGCGCCTCCAGCGTCTCCTCGATCGGCGTCTTCGGATCGAAGCGGTGAATCTGATAGAGATCGACATAATCGGTGCCGAGGCGCTTGAGGCTCGCATCGATCTGCGCCAGGATCGCCTTGCGCGATAGGCCGGCGCCATTGGGACCAGGCCGCATCCGGCCATGGACCTTGGTCGCGAGCACTACTTCCTCGCGGCGGGCGAAATCCTTCAAGGCGCGGCCGGTGATCTCCTCTGACGAGCCTTCGGCATAGACGTTCGCGGTGTCGAAGAAATTGATCCCGAGCTCGAGCGCCTGGCGGATGATCGGGCGGCTGTGCTCCTCATCGAGCGTCCAGGGGCGATCGCCGCGGCCCGGAATCGCGAAGGTCATGCAGCCAAGACAGATGCGCGAGACCTCAAGGCCAGTCTTGCCAAGTCTGACATATTCCATGCTTTACCCTTCCGTCGGCCTGTTCCGGCACCAGCGCCGCGGAGCCGCTGGATGGCTTACCGCCCTGCCGGTGGCTTCCCGCGTCGTTGTAGGTGTCGGCCATGCTCGCTCCCTGTTCGGCTGGGCGAGATTACGCCTGCCGCGACCCCATGGCGAGCGATTGTGCGCCGCAACAAGCGGTCAACCCCGATTCCCGTATGGCAGCGGCGCGAAAATAAATACGCTTATCATAAGCATGCTTATTATATAAGACGGCGCCATGGAAACCCTGCCCGACGAACGCCGTTTCGGCTTTCTGGTGAACGACATTGCGCGGCTGATGCGCAAGCGGTTCGATGCGCGTGCGCGTGCCTTCGGCCTCACCCGGGCGCAATGGCAGGCGCTTGTCGTGTTGCGCCACCATGAAGGCATCAATCAAGCGGCGCTGGCCGAGGCGCTCGATCTCGAACCGATCACCGTCGGCCGCCTGATCGACCGCATGGAGGAAGCCGGCTGCGTCGAGCGGCGCGCCGATGCCGCCGATCGGCGGGTGCATCGCCTTTACATTTCCGAGCGAACCGGTCCGATGATGTCGCAGCTTGAAAAGGTCGCACAGACCTTACAAGAGGAATTCTTCTACGGCCTTAGCACCGTCGATCGTGACGAGTTATTGGACCTATTGGTGCGGATTCGCGCGAACCTGACGGAGCGCGGCTTGCGCACGAGCGAACTGATGGATAGCGAATCATGAGTTCTTCGACCGAAACCCTACGTCAGGCCCCGACCCGCCCGCGTCCCGGCGCCGTACCGGAAGAAGCCGTGACGCAGCCGGCGCGGCGGCGCTGGCTCCGGCTCATTTTAATGTTCATCGTGCCGATCGCCGTCATCATTGGCGGCGGCTGGTGGTATCTGACCTCGGGCCGTTATGAATCGACCGATGATTCCTATGCCCAGGCCGATGTGCTTCAGGTCTCGGCCGATGTTGCCGGCCGCGTCATTGCCGTGCCGATTCGCGACAACGAATACATCAAAAAGGGACAGGTGCTGTTCCGTCTCGACCCGGCGACCTTCCTTGCCGACCGCGACAAGGCGAAGGCGGCGCTCGAAGGCGCGCGGCTCAGGATTGCGCAATTGCGGGCGAGCTATCGCGGCCAGTTGTCGCAGCAGCAGGCGGCGCGCGATACTCTCGCCTGGACGCAGCGCGAATATAACCGCGAACAGCGCCTGCTCAGTTCGCACACCGTAAGCCAGGCCAAGTTCGACCAGGCGCGCCACGCCCTCGATGTCGCGAAGGCACAGGTCGCGACCGCCGACCAAGGGGTCGCGGCCGCGCTCGCGGGGCTGGGCGGCAAGCCCGATCTGCCTGTCGACCAGCATCCCGAGGTTCAGCAGGCGAAAGCCGCCCTCGCCCTGGCGCAGATCAATCTCGGCGACACCGTGGTGCGGGCGCCGGAGAACGGCACCGTGACCCTGGTCAGCAAGCTACCGATCGGCACCTATATCACCCCGGCGCGCCCGGCCTTCGCGCTGGTCGGGACCGACCATGTCTGGATCGACGCCAATTTCAAGGAAACCCAGCTCACCCATATGCGGGTAGGCCAGCCGGTCTCGGTCTATGTCGATGCCTATCCCGACAAGACTTTCAAAGGGCGCGTGGCGAGCCTCAGCCCCGGCACCGGCAACGAATTTTCGGTCCTGCCGGCGCAGAACGCGACTGGCAACTGGGTGAAGGTGGTACAGCGTCTGCCGGTACGGATCGAGATCAACAATCCCGATCCCACCCGTCCGCTGCGCGCCGGGATGAGCGCGACGGTCGAGGTCGATACCGGTCACGTCAATCCGCTGTGGGCCGATATTCAGCGCTTCTTCGGCACCGGCTGATCAATTAATCCACCTCATGGCCGCCGCGGTCAGCAAACCCAACCTCGAGGTACCTAATCGGGGGCTTCTCACCGTGTCGTTGATGCTATCGACGACCATGCAGATGCTCGACACCACGATCGCCAACGTCGCGCTGCCGCACATGCAGGGCTCATTGTCGGCGAGCCAGGACCAGATCGCCTGGGTACTGACGTCTTATATCGTCGCCGCCGCGATCGCGACGCCGCTTTCCGGTTGGCTGGGCGACAGGTTCGGCCGCAAGGCAGTGGTGCAGATATCGGTCATTGGCTTCACCGTCGCCTCGGCGCTGTGTGGCATGGCGACCGGACTTGGCGAGATCGTGGTGTTTCGCTTCATCCAGGGCCTCTTCGGCGCGGCGCTGGTGCCGATGGCGCAATCGATCTTGCTCGACATAAACCCCAAGGAAAAGATCGGTCAGGCGATGGCGATCTGGGGCGCCGGCATCATGGTGGCGCCGATCCTGGGGCCGACGCTGGGCGGCTGGATCACCGACCATTATTCCTGGCGATGGGTGTTCTATATCAATATGCCGGTTGGCGTTCTGGCCTTCTTCGGCACTCAGCTTTTCATGCCCGGCGGCGAGGGTGGCCGTCACCGACCGTTCGACTTCAAGGGCTTTGCGCTTCTCAGCATCGGCATCGCCTCGCTCCAACTGATGCTCGATCGCGGCCAGCAGCAGGACTGGTTCAGTTCGCCGGAAATCGTCATTGAGGGTGCCGTCGCCCTGTGTTGCTTCTGGGTGTTCGGCGTCTATGTCACCATGGCGAAGCATCCGTTCCTGCAACCGGTCCTGCTGAAGGACCGAAACTTCGCCTCGGGCCTGTTGTTTATGACCATCCTCGGCATGATTCTGATGTCGACGATGGCATTGCTGCCGCCGCTGCTCCAGGGGCTGATGCAATATACCGCATTCGGCGCCGGTTGGCTGATGATGCCGCGCGGCGCCGCTACCATGGTCGCGATGCTGATTGTCGGCCGCCTCACCGGCAAGCTGGATTCGCGACTGATGCTGTTCTTCGGCTTCGCGATGATGGCGCTGGCGCAATGGCAGATGGCGAGCTACGCGCTCGGCATGGACGACCGGCTCATCATCATTTCAAGCTTGGTTCAGGGCTGCGGCATGGGCTTCATCTTCCCGCCCTTGACCGCGATCGCCTTTGTCACGCTCGCACCGCAATTTCGTAACGAGGGCACGGCGGTGTTCAATCTCGTGCGCAACGTCGCCGGCAGCATCGGCATCTCGTTCGCCGAGAGCTTCCTCGTCCAGAAGACTCAGATCAGCCACGCCGATCTCGCCACCCATGTGACGCCGTTCGCACAGGCGTTCCATTTGCCGATCATCAGCCAGTTCTGGAACCTCAATTCGACCGCCGGCCTTGCCGCGATCAACGCCGAGGTAACGCGCCAGGCGGCGATGATCGGCTATGTCGATGTCTTCAAGCTGATGCTGATCCTGACGGTGGCGTGCCTGCCCTTCATCTTCCTCCTACGCAAGGGAGCAGCGATTCCGGGTGGCGCCGTCTCGCAACCGGTGGTAGCGCTCGACTGACGGCTCACGCGTCAAGTTCGGGATAGTGGCGGAAGACGCCCGAATCATTGAACGGCATGCGGTGCGGGCTTGCAAGATAGCGCGCGATCCGCGGTCGCTCCGCCACCCGGTCGTGGAGCGCGGTGAGGAGCGGGGTACGCCGCGTCTGGCGCTTCATCGCATTGGGGAAGGCATAACGCAGCCCCTCGACGAGCTGAAACATGGAGAGATCGGAATAGGTGAGCCGGGCGCCGACAAGCCATTTGTCGCCGCGTGGATTTTGGGCCAGCACCCGCTCGAAATAACCGAGATATTTGGACAGGCGCTCCTTCAAGAACATTTCGGTATAGCGCTTCGCCTCCACCTTCTGGTCCTCGTAATAAAGGCTGGCGGCGAGGGGATGATGGGTGTCGTGGATTTCCTTGAGAAAATCGATGACGGTGAGCTGGAGCTGGTTGGCAAACAGCCGTCCCGCATCCATCGCCGGCGCAAGGCCGTGCTTCTCGCCGAGAAACATGAGGATGTTCGCGGTCTGCGCGATGACGAGGCGGCCGGCTTTCAGGAACGGCGGCGCGAAGGGTGGGGTCGCGCTGTCCTTGCCGGCGAGCGCCGCCATCATCGTTGGCATGCCGCCAGTCTCGGCCGCATTGCCGCGCGCGACATCGGCATAGTCGGCATCGGCCTCCTCAAGTGCGAGCCGGACGAATTCGCCGCGGCCCGGAAGGCCCGGCCAGTAATAGAGCTCGTAACGCATGTGCTGTCCTCGTCGCCGTTGGTACATGCTATCGGAGCCACATTTGAACCACCAAGACGCCAAGATACCAAGACGGAAAATGCGGAACGGTTCGAGGCTTGGCGGGAAAGGTCCGTCAAGCCGGGACTGGCGTGTTCTGGCGTTTTGCCTTGGCAAGCTTGCGCAGGATGATGTTGCGCTTCAGGGCCGAGATGTGATCGACGAACAAGACGCCGTCGAGATGATCCATCTCGTGCTGGATGCAAGTGGCCAAGAGGCCCTCCGCCTCGAGTTCGCGGATTTCGTCTTGATGATCAAGATAGCGCAGGCGGATGCGGTTCGGTCGCTCGACATCCGCATATTGCTCGGGCAGCGACAGGCAGCCTTCGCTCTGCTGCGTCAACTCATCCGAAACCCAAAGCAGCTCGGGATTGGCGATGCACAAGGGCTGCGGCGGCTCGCCCTCACGCGCGATATCGAGGACAATGACGCGCCGCTCCACGCCGACCTGCGGCGCGGCAAGGCCGATGCCCGGCGCGGCATACATGGTCTCAATCATATCATCCATCAGCCGGCGCACTTCGTCGTCGACGCGGGCGACCGCCCTCGCCTTGATCTTGAGGCGTGGATCGGGCGCGGTGATAATCGATAGCACGGTCATGGCGGCAAATTGGAATACTTATGGAATCGCAAAATTTAGGTAAGCGGTAACGCGCTTGCCGTCAACCCCGCCACCCTCCGCCCGCGTGTGGCGGACGGAGGGGCGGCTGGGGCATCAACGCTATTTCGCGGCGGTCGAATAGGGATATTCGAGCTTCCCGGAGACGAATTTCGGCGGATAGAGAATTACCTGATGGCCGGGTTCCTGGAATTGCTTGAGGCCGCTGTTGTTGATTCCCTGGTATTGCACGAAGAGCGCGCGGGTCTTCGTCCACTCGCCGTCGGGGGCGAACGTCACCTTGCCGACGATGGTATGGAAGGTGTGGCTGTGGATATATTTGGCGAGCTTATCCTGATTGAGCGACCCCGCGCCCTTGACGGCGTCGCCGAGCACCTGCAATTCGGCGTAGGCGAACGGCGGCAGGTAGAAGCCCAATGGGTCCGCCTTGCCGGCGATCTTCCGATAGCGCGTCAGGAAGGATTTGATGCCGGGGAACTGCATCGTCTTCGCGGGGACATAGACGGCGAAGGCGGTAACACCGTTCATCAGCGGCCCCAGCGCCAGGTCAATCGGCGCGAACGCAAGGCCGATCATGCCGCCGCCGAACATTTCGGTCTTGAGGCCGACCTCGTGCGCCGCCTTGATCAGGCCCACCGTGTCGTGCGGATAGGACGCGGCATAAATCAGGTCGGGATGCGTTGCCGCGATGGCGCGGATGATCGGCGTATAGTCGACGGTCGAGGGCGGATAGGATTTATCATAGACGATTTTTAGGGGGAGCTTCTTTACCACCTCGCGCGCGCCGCCGATGACATTCTGGGCATATTCGGCGTCGGCCGCCACGAGCGCCACCGTTTTCGGCTTCGGATTCATCGACATCGCGATATCGAACCAGCCTTGCGCGACCGCCCGCTCATTCTGCGGGCCGTTAGGCAGGATCTGGAAATATTTGCCGTAATGGAACTTGTTATTCACCGCGGTGCCGAACAGGGTCATGAAGACCATGTTGTGTTCCATGGCAACCGGCATCGCCGGCGCGATGAGGTTGGTGCCATAGGACGATACGAGGAGATTGACCTTGTCGACGTCGATCAGTTTCTCATAAATGCCGGGCACGTTGGCCGGGTTGCTCTGGTCGTCGTAATAGACGAGCTTCACCCGCCGGCCCAAGAGGCCGCCCTTGGCGTTGATGTCGTGCTCCCAAATCTTCATCGCGCGAAGCGCCGTGGTGCCGCCACTCGCAAGCGGCCCGCTCAACTCCATGCTGAAGCCGATCTTGATCGGCTGTTTCGCCGCCTGGGCCGAGATCGGCATGGCGATAGTCATCGATAACAGTGCGGCCGCGGCCAGCGCGGCGCCGCCGATGTGATGTCGGTTCATGATCCCTCCCAATTGTTGCCGGTGCGCGGTTGAGGCCGCGCCGAAACCGGTAAAACATGGTCGCCAAATACAACCGGGCGAACAATCGGACAGGGACACGCAAATGACAAGAAGAGTTTGGCTAAGCTCACCCGGCCTCGACCAGCCACACCGCGGCGGGGAGCTCGACCTTGCCGTCCTGGGCGTGCGGGACCAGCGCGGCGCGGATCGCGGTCGCCACCGCGGCACGCACGGCATCGGGCTGGTCCTGCAAGGCACCGCGGGTGGCACCGATGGTCATCGCCTGATGCACCGCGGCGTCGAGCCCGGCGCCGCCGGCGATATCGACCGTCATGTCGAGCGCGGTGAAGCGCGGCGCGGCATAGCCGGCGCCGGTCAGGATTCGCGTCACCCGATCCTGGTCGGCAAAGGCAAACGGGCCGGGATCATTCGGCTCCGCCGGCGGCAGCTTCGGCACATGCTCATAGGCGGCCAGCAGCGGTTTCAGCATCCAGGGATTCTCGCTCATCCGACGCCAGCAGGCGAAGGCGACGCGGGCCGTGGGTTTCAGCGCTTTGCGCAAATTCGCGAAGGTCGCGGTCGGATCGCCGAAGAACATGACGCCGAAGCGCGAGAACAGCAGATCGGCGAACGGCGCCGAAAAGGAATGGGTCGCGGCGTCGGCGGCGATGAATTCGAGATTGCCGAGGTCGGCGCCGCGCCGGCGCGCTTCTTCGATCATCACATGCGACACGTCGAGCCCGACGGCCCGCCCGCTCGGCCCGACCAGCCGCGCGAGTTCGGTCGTCGTCGGCCCCAAGCCGCAGCCGACATCAAGCACGGTTTCGCCCGGCTGCGGCTTCGCCACCTTCAGCAAGCGTTCGGCGACCGGCGCCAGCATGCGCTCGGTTCGCTCACTGCGCTCGATCCAGGCGGCGGCGCCAATGCCGGTCCAATAGGCGACCATGTCCCGATGCAGTTCCGACGGATTCTTCATGTTGATGGCTCCCTGGCTTCGCGTGGCATGCGTGGCATGCGTAGTGCGAATGATCGGGTCACGGGATTTATTCCTGTCCCGTCCGCGCATTGGTTTAGTCTTCCGACGGGACTATAACCGGTTCACGCCACCACGGAAGATGGAACAGAATAAGATATGCTGGAATTCGGATATGACACGGTGGAACTTGGCGGCGTCGGGATCCGGGTCGCGCGCGGCGGCACGGGCTCGCCGCTACTCTTCCTGCACGATGCCTGGGTCGGTGCTTCCATCACGCCGTTTCATAAGCGCCTCGCCCAGCGGTTCGACGTCATCATCCCCGAGCATCCGGGCTATGGCGGCGGCGACGCACCGCCCTGGCTCGAGCGGATCACCGACCTTGCGAGTTTCTATCTCGATTTCCTCGACGCCAAGGATTTGCGCGACGTCCATATTGCCGGCGCATCGCTTGGCGGCTGGGTCGCGGCCGAGCTGGCAATCCGCAACACCTCGCGCCTCGCCTCGCTCACCTTGATCGATCCCTGGGGCATCCAGCTCGCCGGCGTCACCGGCATCGATCCCTTCGCCGTGACGGAAGATCGGCTGCTTCCCGATCTTTTCGTCGATCCGAAACTGGCGGAAGACGCGCTTGCCCGCATCATGGCGCCCGAGGCGGAGGACGCACTTTTGAAAGGCCGGATGATAACGGCGAAGCTCGGCTGGCAGCCACGGCTTCACGATCCCGGCCTGGCCAAATGGCTTCATCGCATCGATCGACCGACGCTCATCCTATGGGGCGATCAGGATCGCCTCTTGCCGCCGGCCTATGGTGCCGCGTGGCAACAGGCGATTCCGAAATCGCGGCGCGCCACCCTGACCGGCGCCGGCCACCTGCCCCATCTCGAAAAGCCGCAGGAAACGGCTGATCTCATCACCGATTTCATCGCGTCTGGGAGGGTCACGACATGAAGATCTTCAATTTTCACCTGATGCCCTATGCCCATGCCGATCTCGATGCGATCGACCGGAACGGATCGGCCTGGGTCACTTATTCCAACAGCCATTACGACCCGGTAAAAGGCGCCGATCTCTTCAACCAGTATCTCGACGAACTCGAACGTGCCGACGAGCTCGGCTTCGACGGCGTGTGCGTCAACGAGCATCACCAGACCGCCTATGGCATGATGCCGGTGCCGGGGGTGCTCGCCGGCGCCCTGTCGCGCAAGATCAGGCGCGGCAAGCTCGCGATCCTGGGCCGCGCCTTGCCACTCGTCAGCAACCCGCTCACCATCGCCGAGGAATATGCCATCCTCGACAACATCACCCGCGGCCGCGTCATCGCCGGTTTCGTGCGCGGCATCGGTGCCGAATATCATTCGATGGGCGTCAATCCCGCGGAATCGAATCCCCGCTTCCTCGAAGCGCACGATCTCATCATAGAAGCCTGGACGCGGCCCGGCCCGTTTCACTTCGAGGGCAAGTTCTATAATCTGCGCTATGTCAATCCATGGCCCTTGCCTTATCAGAAGCCGCATCCGCCGATCTGGACGCCGTCCTCGGGCTCGATCAGCACCATCCGCTGGTCGGCGAAGATGCGCTATACCTATTGCCAGACTCTGGCGCCGATCGCATCGGTGGCACGCATCTTCGATGTATTTCGCGAGGAGGCGGCGAAATGCGGCTATGACGCCGCGCCCGAGCAGCTCGCCTGGTCGAACGCGATCTATATCGCCGAGACCGACGACAAGGCGCGACGCGAGGCGCGGCCCTATCTCGAAAGCTATGGAAAGTTCTTCAAGATGAACCCGGTGATGATGTCACCGCCGGGCTACAGCACCATCGAATCGGTGAAGCGCCAGCGTGCGATGGGCCGCACCCGTCCGCAAACACCGGACGATCTTATCGATCTCGGCACCGTCATCGTTGGCAGCCCCAACACCGTCAGGGAGAAGCTTGCAGCCTATCAGGACCTTGCCGGCTTCGGCTATTCCTTGACCAAGACCCAGTTCGGCACCATGCCGCACGAAATGGCGATGGTGAACCAGGCGGCGGTCGCGGAGGAGGTGCTGCCCTATTTCAAGGACCGCGCGCCAGCGCCGAAACGCGCCGCGGCGGAATAGGCCATCAGCCCGATTTGCCGAGGATATGTCGCTCCATCGCCTTGGCGAAGCCTTCCTCGCTATAGGAATCGGTGACGACATCCGCCTTCTCCTTCACCTCGTCGGGCGAATTGCCCATGGCGATGCTGAGGCCTGAAGGCTCGAACATCAGGAGATCGTTCGGCTGATCGCCGATGGTCGCGATCTCCGTCGCCGGCACGCCAAGATGGCGGGTGAGATACGCCACCACTCCGCCCTTGTTGGCGTCCTTATTGGTGATGTCGAGGTAATAAGGCTGCGACGTGGCGGCCGTGGCACGGTCGCCAAAGGCGTTGCGGGCATCGTCGGTGCAGCGCCGGATCGCGTCGTGATCATCGCTGACGCCGACGATCTTGGCGGCGCGGTCGAGCGCTTCGCCGAAATCGTCGACGACCTTGGGCTCGAACTTGACCGTCCAGGCCTCGCGGTCCACATGCGGCGCGTCTTTTTTGGGGATGAACCAGTCATGCCCGCTATAAACCCAGGCATCGAGACCATCCTTGCGGATCAGCGAGACCGCCTGCCGCGCCACATCGGGCGGCAGCGTCTTTTCTTCGAGGATGGTAAGGTCAGGTTTGACGAAGAGCCCACCATTGAAGGCCGAGATCGGCGTGTCGAGCGCCAGGGGATCGATCAGCATCGCCATGCCGCGCGGCGGCCGCCCGCTGGTGATGGCAAAGCGAATGCCGGCCGCACGCAACGCCTTGACCGCCGCCTGGGCACGTGGCGTCAGGATTTTGTCTTCGGTCACCAGCGTGCCGTCGACATCGGCCAGAACGAGGGAAATTTTTCGTATCGCCATTGCCTGCCACCCGCGCTATGAGCCTTTTAAGGAAATAGGTGCCCGCCGCGCAATTACGAGAATTAGAGCGAGGAGGAGAAAGACGCAATGAAATCTGAAGCATCAGGATGGATCGTCACACGATGAGCGCACGGCCGCCATTTCGCGCCGATCATGTCGGCAGCCTGTTGCGGCCGGCGCGGCTCAAGAAGGCGCGCGAGCAATTCCTTGGCGCCCAGACCGCTGACCGCAATCTCGGTCCCCATGACAATGACGCGCTCCGCGCCGTCGAGGATGAATGTATCCGCGAAGTCGCCCGAATGGAGGAGCGGGCCGGCCTTCGCGCCGCGACCGACGGCGAGTTTCGCCGGCGAAGCTGGTGGCTTGAACTCGTGATGAATTGGGACGGGCTCTCCGCCAACCGCACCGGCATGCCGATGGGCGATCTCGCCTGGCGCAATAGCGCCGGCGTGCAGCAGGCGTTTTCACGCCTCTATGTCACCGGCAAGATTGCGTGGCGGCCGAGCCCGATCGTCCGCGCCTTCGAATTTCTCAAGGCCAATTCCAACCTCGTACCCAAAGTGACGATCCCGGCGCCGATCCTGCTGCACATGTATGCTGGCGGCGATCACGGCATCCGCGAGGGTCATTACCAGGATATCGACCAGTTCTGGACCGATGTCGTCGCCGCCTATCGACAGGAGCTCGCGGCGCTTGTCGCGGCCGGCGCGCGCTATATCCAATTCGACGATACCAGCATCGCCTTCCTCTGCGACCCGCTGCATCGCGCCACCGTCGCACGTTGGGGCAACGACCCCGACCAGCTCCTGAAGCTCTATGCGCGGCGCCTCAACGAGACGCTGGCCGACCTACCCGACGAGGTCGTGGTGACGTTGCATCAATGCCGTGGCAATCGCGAAGGCAATTGGGCGGCAGCCGGCGGCTATGATCCGGTGGCGGAGATCCTCTTCAACGAGGTGAATGTTGATGGCTATTTCCTCGAATATGATAGCGAACGTGCCGGTGGGTTCGAACCGCTGCGACAATTGCCGAAGGGCGACAAGATCGTCGTGCTCGGCATTATGTCGTCGAAATCGCCGAAGCTCGAAAGCGCCGACACCCTGCGCCGTCGCATCGACGACGCGGCACGGTCCGCGCCCCTCGACCAACTCGCGATCAGCCCGCAATGCGGCTTTGCCAGCTCGATCGTCGGCAATCCGATGACGGAAGCCGAAGAGGAAGCGAAGCTTGCGCGGCTCGTCGAGACCGCGCGGGCGGTATGGGGTGAGGTCTGATGGCGCGCCTTTCCCTCACCCTCGCCTGCTGGGATTACGACCGTACCCGCGCGCTGATGGACGGGCGGGTGGTGCCGGACGGCATCGACCTCACCTATCTCTGCCTGCCGGTCGAAGAGACCTTCTTTCGCATGCTGCGCTATCGCGAATTCGACGTGGCGGAGATGTCACTGTCGTCCTATTGCGTCTCACGTGCGGCGGCCGCGCCCGCCTTCATCGCGATTCCCGCCTTCGTCTCGCGCGTGTTCCGGCACGGCAGCATCTTCGTCTCGGCGAAAAGCGGGATCACCCGGCCCGCCGATCTCGTCGGCAAGCGCATCGGGGTGCCGGAATATCAGATGACGGCGCCGGTCTGGATTCGCGGCATCCTTGCGGACGAGTATGGCGTCGCGCCGGACAGCGTTCACTATCTAACGGGCGGCGAGGAAGAACCCGGCCGCGACGAGAAGATCGCGCTCGATTTGCCGCCGCGCTTCGAGGTGCGGCCGATCGGTGCGACACAAACCCTGTCCAGCATGATCGCGGCGGGCGAGATCGACGCGCTACACACCGCCCGCGCGCCCTCGACCTTCTTCACCCGGCCCGATGATGTGCGCCGGCTGTTCCCCGACCATATCGCGGCCGAACGCGAATATTACGTCCGGACCCGAATCTTCCCGATCATGCATGTGGTGGTGATCCGCCGCGACGTCTATGAGCGCAACCGATGGATCGCGCAATCGTTGTTCAAGGCATTCGCCGAGGCAAAGCGCCTCGCCTATGACAATCTCATGATCTCCGCGGCGCTGAAGACCATGCTGCCGTGGCAGATCGGCGCGGTCGACGACACGCGACAGCTCATGGGGCCGGATTGGTGGCCTTATGGCTCCGATGCCAATCGTCATGTGATCGAGACGTTCCTGCGCTATCACCATGAGCAGGGATTGTCGCCGCGCCGCTTGGCGCCGGAGGAGTTGTTCGCGCCGGAGACGCTCGAAAGTTTCAAGATTTGAGATGACCGGCAACCGCGCCGATCCCGACACGCCTCGCAATGTGCCCGCCAATGTTGTCGCCTGTCTCGGATTTTCCCCTTGGAAACGAGCGTGGATGCGTCGTTTCCTCGGGGCGACCGGGACCGTGCCCGTCTTTTGCCGCGGCACGGCCCAAGCCATCGCGAGCGCAGAAGCGAGAAATGGCGTGGTCGCGGTCTGGGCATCGCGCGAGCCGGCGGAGCTTGCGGACCGCGCCGGGAAAGCCGGGGTGCGCCTTCTTCGCGTCGAAGACGGCTTTCTCAGGTCCGTCGGGCTCGGCGCCGAATGCGTGCCTCCGGTCTCGATCGTCGTCGATGAACGCGGCATCTATTTCGATCCAGGCCAGCCGAGCGACCTTGAAGCGATCCTCAACGACACATCGTTCGATGTCGCGCTTCTGGCCCGCGCCGATCGTCTGATCAGCGAACTCGTCCGGCGCGGCATCAGCAAATACAACTTGCCGGACAGACAAGCTTCGACCGGCCCTCATTCCGCCGGACGATCTTCGTGCCGGGGCAAGTCGCGGATGATCGCTCGGTCGTACTGGGCGGTGCCGGCATCGCGGGAAACCTCGCGCTTCTGGCGCGCGTGCGCGCGGCCAATCCCGATGCCTTCATCATCTTCAAGCCACATCCCGATGTCGCGGCGGGACACCGGCGCGGCGCCCTCGCCGATCGGGCCATTGGGCGCTACGCGGACATGGTCGTTCATGACGTCGCGACCATTGCCGTGATCGAGGCCGTCGACGAGGTGCATACGCTGACCTCTCTCTCCGGGTTCGAGGCCTTGCTCCGCCATCGGCGCGTCGTCGTCTATGGCCGGCCATTCTATGCCGGCTGGGGCCTCACCACCGATATGACGCCGATCCCGCGGCGCGGACGGCACCTCACCCTGGCCGAACTGGTCGCCGGCACGCTCATCCTCTATCCGCGCTACCTCGACCCGCTCACCGGCGCGCCGTGCAGCCCGGAAGTCGCGATCGAGCGGCTCGCGGACCGGCGGCGGTGGCGTCCCGGGACTCTCAATCGCCTGCGGCGCTGGCAAGGCGCGATCACCCGTTCCCTCCAACCCTCGAAAATGCACGAAATGGCCGAGGAATCGGTTGATGATTGAGCAAGCCGACGCCAAGCGCCGCTTCCTCGTCCTGCAAGGGCCGACGCGTTTTTTCGGTGAGCTGGGCCGCGCTCTGGCAACACAAGGCCATAGCGTGCAACGCATCTTTTTCACGGCCGGCGACCGCCTCTCTTGGCGACTTCCCGGCGCAATTTCCTTTCGGAGGTCGATTTCGGACTGGCCGGATTTTCTGGAGGCGCGCCTTGAGGCATGGGGCATCACCGACATCATCCTGTTCGGCGATTGCCGGCCGCTTCACGTCGTCGCGATTCGCGTAGCCGCAAGGAGGGACATCCGGGTTCACGTCTTCGAGGAAGGCTATCTGCGCCCCGACTGGATCACCTTCGAGCAAGGCGGCGTCAACGGCTATTCCGCGCTGCCGCGCGACCCGGCCTTCTATCGCGAGGCGGCAACAACGCTACCGTCATGGCGGACGGGCGTTGCCGTCGCCGGTGGTTTGCGGTCGCGCGCGGCAGAAATCGCGATCTCCCAACTCTGGAGCCTTCTCTTCGCTTGGCGCTATCCCGGCTACCGGACGCATCTGCCGCGACATCCGATCGCGCTGGGCGCGGGCTGGATCCGTCGTATCGCCGGTGCGCCCATCCGCCACCACCGGACGCGGAAGATGTTGAGCGCCCTCGCGGTAACGCCGCGGCCTTATTACCTCTTGCCATTGCAGCTCGATGGTGATTCCCAGATTCGCCGTCATTCGCCCTTGGGCCGCATGGCACCCGCGCTTCGAGTGGCCATCCGGTCGTTTGCGCAGCATGCGCCCACGGACACGTTTCTCGTCATCAAGGAGCATCCCTTCGATTGCCGACTTCAGGATTGGCGCCGGATCGCGCATGCGACAGCCGCCCATTGCGGCATTGAAGACCGCGTCGGTTATATCGAGGGCGGCCCGCTCGGCACGCTGATCGCGAACAGCCGCGGTATCGTAACGGTCAACAGCACGGTCGGGCTTTCCGCGCTGTCACGCGGCGTACCGGTGATCGCGCTCGGCAAGGCGATCTACGATTTGCCGGGTCTCACCCATCAAACGGGCATCGACCGCTTCTGGCAGGAGGGAACGGCGCCCGATCGTCGGCTCGTCGCGTCGTTCTGTCACGTCATGGCGCGCCTGACCCAGATCAATGGCGATTTCTTCAGCCGCGCCGGCCGACGGCTGGCGGTGGCGGGCGCGGTGGCGCGTATCGGCGCGGCGGCGTCGCTTGCCGATGAACCGATTCGTCCAACGGGCGAACCGCTTCAACAGGTGCAATTGCGCCCGAATCCTGCATAGATTGTCCCCACGTCGGGACAAGTCCGGGCCGGGCCCGGCCAGATCGGGGAAAACCTGTCCGCCATGAATCGTTCGTTCCTGCTTCGCGCGGAATTCTGTCTCGCGCTCGCGCTGTCCATTGTGGCTTCCGGCTCTGCACTTGCCCACCAGGCACGACACGCCCATCGCGCCAAAGCCGCCGCGATGGCGACGGCCGTGCCGGTGGATACCGGGCCGCCGCCGGTGGCCCTTGGTGGCAAGATCGCGCTTCCGGCCGATGTGCCGCCGCCGCCACAACTTCCCGACATCAAAAGCTATGTGCTCTTGGATTTCGCCACCGGCACGGTGATCGCGTCGAAAGCGCCGCGGCTTCATCTGGCGCCGGCCAGCCTGACCAAGCTGATGACGGTCTATCTCACCTATAAGGCGCTGAAGGCGGGGACACTGTCGCTGACGCAGTCGGTGCCGGTCAGCACCGAAGCCTGGAAGGCGACCGGCTCGCGCATGTTCATTCAGCCGGGCATGCCGGTTACGGTGGCACAGCTTATCTCCGGACTGGTGATCGATTCCGGCAACGACGCGGCGGTCGCTCTGGCCGAAGCCACGGCCGGCACGCTAGGCAGCTTCGTCGAAATGATGAACAAGGCGGCAACAACGCTCGGGCTTGCCGATACCCACTACAGCAACGTCAACGGCCTGCCGGCGCCCGATCTCTACACCAGCGCGGGCGACATCGCCCTGCTGTCGCGCGCCATCATCGAGCGATTCCCAGGGATTCTCGACATCTCGAAGCAGCAATTTTTCACCTATAACAAGATTCGGCAGCGGAGCTGGAACCCGGTGCTGTTCCGCGACGCCACCGTCGACGGCCTCAAGACCGGGCTTACCGACGAATCCGGGCATTGCATCGATGCCACGGCGCGGCGCAATGGGCGCCGGCTCATCGCGGTGGTGATGGGCGGGCCGAGCTGGACCGCGAGCTCCAATGATGTCGAATCGCTGCTCGATTACGGCTATCGCTTCTTCAAGAACCGTCGCTTGGTGAGCCGCGGCGATACTGTCGGCGCGATCAACAACCCGTTGCGCGACCCGACCCATATCCCCGTCGCCGCCGGCAACAGCGCGATCATGACCTTGCCGGCGAGTCATGGCGTCAAAATCGAGAAGAGCCTTGCCCTGGCGCCGAAAATTGCAGGCAAGATCGCCAAGGGCGCAGTGGTGGGCACACTGACCATTCGCCTCGGCGGCAACATCATCGCGACGGTGCCGGCGGTAGCCGAGGCGGCGTCGCGGCCGGCGGGCATCGAGCAACGCCTCGTCTATAAGCTGAAGCATCTCTTTTAGCGCGACGTTTGCGACGATTCACCTCTGACTTGGCCCCGAATTTGCATTAATCGCCTTGCGAAGGGCGTGCGCGCCGCTATAACGGAACGCCATGGCACTGGCCCCGAGGCTCGACCTGCGGCAAACGCAGGCGCTGGTGATGACCCCGCAACTGCAGCAGGCAATCAAGCTGCTGCAGTTCTCGCACCTCGAATTGTCGCAATTCGTCGAAAGCGAGCTTGAGACCAACCCCCTCTTGGAACGTGATGACAATGGCGAGAGCGCGGCCGGTGACAGCGACGTGCCACAGCCCGAGCCAGCCGAAGCCGCGGCCCTGACCGACGCGATCGCCAGCGTCGGTGCCGACGGGGATGGCCGGCTTGATTTCGGCGGAGATCCGGCGGCCTGGCAATCGACGCGGCTGTCGCCCGCCGCAAGCGAAGGGCTGCCCGGGCTTGAGCACAGCCTCTCCCGTCCGACGACTCTGCGCGAGCATCTCCTGGAGCAGCTCGCGCTCGACATTGCCGATCCGGTGGAGCGCGTCATCGGCACCGAGCTTGTCGAAATGGTCGATGATGCCGGTTACATCGTGGGCGAGCTCGGCGAGTTGGCCGCGCGGCTCAGCTGTTCCATCGGCGCGGTCGAGGCGGTGCTGGCCCGGCTCCAGCAGTTCGATCCGCCCGGCATTTGCGCGCGCAATCTAGGCGAATGCCTCGCACTGCAACTGCGCGACCGCAACCGCCTCGATCCGGCGATGCAGTGCTTCCTCGATCATCTGCCGATGTTGGCGCGCCGCGATGCCGCCGGGTTGATGCGGCTGTGCGGCGTCGATGCCGACGATCTCGCCGAGATGGTGGCGGAAATCAGGGCGCTCGACCCGAAACCGGGCCTCGCCTTCGACACCATGATTGCGAGCCCTTTGGTCCCGGACGTTTTGCTGCGGGCGTTGCCCGGTGGGAACTGGGCCGTCGAGCTCAATAGCGAAACGCTGCCGCGGCTGCTCGTCAACTATCGCTACTATGAGGAATTCAGCGCCGCAGGCCGCGGCAAGGTGGACCGCGACTACCTCGCCAGCCGGCTGCAACAGGCGAACTGGCTGGTTAGGGCGCTGCACCAGCGCGCCACCACCATTCTCAAAGTATCGCGCGAGATCGTACGCCAGCAGGATGGATTCTTCCGCCACGGCGTGCAGCATTTGAGGCCGCTCGTGCTGCTCGACATCGCCACCGAGATCGGCATGCATGAAAGCACCGTGAGCCGCGTCACCTCGAATAAGTACATTGCAAGCCCGCGCGGCATCTTCGAGCTCAAATACTTCTTCACCGCCTCGATCGCGGCCGTGAATGGTGGCGATTCCCTGTCGGCGGAGGCCGTGCGCTTTCGCATCAAGCACCTCGTCGACGCCGAGCGCGAGTCGGTGCTCTCCGACGACCGCCTCGTTGAACTGTTGCATGCGGAGGGCATTGCAGTCGCGCGGCGCACGGTGGCGAAATATCGCGAGGCGATGGGCATCCCGTCCTCGGTGCAGCGCCGCCGCGACCGTTCAGCCTTCGTTTAGCGCGCCCCGGAAATGCCCCAATTGGAATGGCTGGCTTTACTTGACAGGCCGCGAGATGCGCGCCCAGGATAGCACTGGGAAATGACGGAGCTATATGGTTCCGCGAGACGGCCGAAGCCGGGATTCAAACCACCGATACCTGAGATATGATGGAGATCGAAGATCTCATCACGCCCGCGAGCGTGATCGCCAATCTGCGCGTGACCTCGAAACGCCAGGCATTGCAGGAAATGGCGCGACGGCTCACCCTGATGGCGAAACGTGATGAGCGCGAAATTCTCGAAGCCCTGTCCGAACGCGAGCGGCTCGGCAGCACCGGCATCGGCATGGGTACCGCGGTGCCGCATGGCAAGCTGCCCCGGCTCGACCGGCTCTACGGCCTGTTCGCACGGCTCGACCGGCCGATCGACTTCGATGCCATCGACGATCGCCCAGTGGATCTGATCTTCCTGTTGCTGGCACCGGAAAATGCCGGCGCCGACCATCTGAAGGCGCTGGCCCGGGTGTCGCGCCTCCTGCGCGATCGCGCCACCTGCGATAAGCTGCGCGGCACCGACCGCGCCGAGGCGCTTTACGCCTTGCTCACCGATCGGGCCGCGAGCCACGCCGCATGACACACAAAATCTGGGGTGATTCGCCGATTCGCCCCTAAGACGTTCCAGGAACCGAAGCTATATGATGTAAGGGCTGCGTCAGTGCACGCTGAGCGGCTCAAGTTCGTGCTGACGCATCGCGGCCTCGGCGAGGTCGCGGCTGTCCATCACCGCCATCAGCGTCCCGTCGGCAGCATGAATCGCGAAGGCGGCACGCTCATCCACGGTCACCTGCTTGATATAGGCGAGGTTCTGCATCCCCAGCGCGACGAATTCCTGCGTCGGGATTTGTTTCCATCTTTCGGTTGCGGTCATCGTCTGATCCTCTCTCGGAGCGTGCCGATTACGGCGCTCCGCGCAACTTTCCATTCACCACCCCCGGTTGGAGGGCGCCGGTATCGACAGCTTGGCGCTGGGAACGGGCGGCGTTGATAGTGATGGTCTGGACTTGGCCCTCAGGCACGTGGCGCACGAGCTCGATATTGAGCAAGCCGTTATCGAGCGACGCGCCAGTCACTTCAATGCCATCGGCCAGCACAAACGAGCGCTGGAACTGGCGCGCGGCGATGCCGCGATGGAGATAGACGCGTTCGCGTTCCTCGGCCTGCTTGCCGCGCACGACGAGCTGGCTGTCCTCTACCTGAACGCTGAGATCGGTGGCCGCGAACCCCGCCACTGCCAGAGTAATGCACAGGGCATTCTCGCCGGTCTGTTCGACATTGTAGGGCGGATAGCCGTCGGCCGCAGCTTTGCTGACCCGGTCGAGGGCGCGCTCGAACTGGTCGAACCCCAGAAGCAACGGAGAATTGAATAACGACATGCGCGACACGGGCGGACCTCCTCGTCATGAGCGAGCCCAGGATGCGGGCCCCTCAAGGCACCCGCTCGATCCGGCGACGGCGGACATTGAATGCCACCGCCGCAGGAGGAATATGGGACATTTCCGGCCCCGATCAAGCCTAGGCGGTGCCGGAGACAAACCTCGCATTATCGCTGCAAAACCACCCCTGCTTTTGGATCGAACGTTCGCCCGGCACATGATCAACCAGGCCGGCGACGAGGCGATCGGCAATCTGTTAACGGATGCCCGGACCTTCGGCATTCACGCCGCCCCCCGAAAGCGCCGTCCTTGACGCGCCGCCGCCGATGGGCGTCTACAATGCCGAGATGCCGTTCACCGCCGCGAATATCTTGGCGGCCCTGCGCCGCGCCTCGAAGGGAGCTCGCCATGAAATACCGCAAAGCCGACGCCAAGGATTATGCGCGCGAGAAGATGCGCGGCATCTGGGCGGCGGCATCGACACCGTTCGCCACGAATTTTCGCCTCGACGAGGAAGGATTTGCCCAGAACTTGCGCCATTGGCGCGACGATCTCGGCATCGACGGCGTATTCGTCGCCGGCAAACAGGGCGAGTTCTTTGCCATGTCGGTCGACGAGCGCAAGCGCAGCTTCGAGATCGCGGTCGAGGTGGCAGCCGGCCGCATGGGCACGATCATGTCCTGCTCCGACCAGAATCTCGATGTGGTGATCGAGCTGGCGCGGCACGCGGAGGCGATCGGCGCCGATTATATCGTCGTCCATGCGCCCATATTGCATTTCCTGAAACAGCAGGATGAAACGCTCTATCACTACTATCGCACCATCAGCGAGGCCGTGAATATCGGCATCGCGCTGTGGAGCCATCCCGACAGTGGTTATCTCATGAGCCCGGAGCTGTGCGTCCGCATCGCGGAGCTGCCCAATATCGTCGCGATCAAGTACAGCGTGCCGCGGGAGATGTACCGGCGCCTCACCGAAATGGCGGGCGAGCGCATCATCGTCAGCACGGCGTCGGAAGAGGAATGGCTCGACAACATCCTGGAGCTCGGCTGGCGGCTCTATCTCTGCTCCAACCCGCCCTATCTCATGCAAACGAAATTCGACCGGCGGATGCGCGAATATACCGATCTCGCCTTTCGCGGCGAGGCGGCAGCGGCGCGGATCGTGCGCGACAGCCTAGAGCCGGTGCGCCGCGCGCTCCACGACACACGCCCGCCGGAGAAGCCGCAGGCCCACGCGAAATATTGGCAGGAGTTGCTGGGCCAAGCCGGCGGCGCGGTGCGGTCGCCAATGCTGCCGCTCTCGGAAGAGGAGAAAGCCCGCATCCGGGCCGCTTTTGCGTCATGCGGTCTCGGCACCGCGCCGGACGTGGCGCGCGGCCACGCCGCCTGAGCCCGGAAGGAGGGCAGATATGGCCACCGGACGATTGCAGTCCTTCGATTTCAACCGCTGGATCGACGAGCATCTCCATCTTCTGAAGCCGCCGGTCGGCAATCAGCAAATCTGGAAGGATGCGGACCTCATGGTCACCGTGGTCGGCGGCCCCAACCGGCGCACCGACTTTCATGATGATCCGGTCGAGGAATTCTTCTATCAGCTCCGTGGCGATATGGTGCTGAAAGTCTTCGACGAGGGCGAATTCTATGATGTCCCGATCCGACAGGGCAGCATCTTCCTGCTGCCGCGGCACGTTCGCCATTCGCCGCAACGCCCGCAGGAAGGATCGGTCGGCCTCGTCGTCGAGCCGAAGCGCTATAACGACGATCATGACGGGTTCGAGTGGTATTGCTTCCAATGCGGCGCGCTGATCCACCGCGTCGAGGTGAAGCTGCACAGTATCGTGCACGACCTGCCGCCGCTCTTCGAAGCATTCTATCGGGATGAGGAGGCACGGACCTGTCCCCGATGCGGCGCGCTTCATCCCGGAAAGGTGCCGCCCGAGGGCTGGGTCCGGCTGTGAGGGGATCGAGGGGATATGCCCATGGCCGCGAAATGGCCGCCCTTCCCGCTCCCGTCTAGGCGACGCTAGCGCCGCCCTTTCGGGATTTGCGACCGGTCGCGCGCGCAGTCACGGCGGTGTGTCGCGCAGCGTCTTCCTTGGCGCGGGTGTCCCGATCCTCGGCCTCCTTGGCGAGGCGCAGCGCCCTAAGGCGCGCCGTCTTGGCGACAACCGCCTGGTCGCGTTTTTCCTTCTCGCGCCAAAAATCTGCGTCGCGTTCAAGATTTCGCGCAAACTTTTCGCTCGCGGTGCGCTTCGCACTCTCGATCTTGGTACGCTTCGACTCGATCATGGCATGTCTCTTTCAGCTGCTGTGTCGGCGCGCCTCACCGTGCGGAACGCGCGACCGATTTGATCGCCGGCCGCGGACGGCCCGAGGCATTCGCAATCTCGCGATCCTGGGCCTCGATAATGGCTTTGGCCGGCACGTCGCCATCGAAGCCGCTGAGCGCCGAGGCCGGCACGCGGCGGTTGGAGCTGCGCGAACCGTCTTCATAAACAATGTCGAAGGTGACGAAGCTTGCCTCCACTCTTTTCCTGATCGCCATATGAACCTCTTTATCGCGACTCGCCCTTGTCGTCGGCCGGCGCGCGTTCGTCAGTTTCCGCTTTGTCGCCGTCCGCTTGGGCCGCGCGGCGCCGGGCGGTCGCTTCCTGTTGGTCCTTCAGCTTCTGGTCGCGCCGTGCGGCTTGGGCGCGGCGACGCTCGGCCCGTTGCTGATTGTAGTTCGGCTTGAACATCGTTGGCCTCCTGGCGTGAATGAGGCATCTAGCCTTGGTTTGCCGCCACCCACCGAGCGGCATGGAAACAGATGATCGTTGGAGACGGGCCGAGCCGATGGCCCATGCGCTTAAACGAGGGCGAGCGATTCGCGCCAGAGCAACCGCAGTAGCGAGGGCGTCGCCTCTATAAGGCGCTTCGAGGGCGAAATTACAAGCCGGTCACGCCGAAATTTTGTTACGCTCTCGCCTTATGCTTGACTTTCGCGATGCAACATCGCATATCCGGTGCGCTTATCTTTCTCGCGATCGCGCGGTGTGTGCGCCTTAACCTGTTTTGGCGCGACAGCATTTCGAGAATTTTCACCCGATAACAATGGCACCTCGATGCGCGCGGGGCAGGCCGCAATAACTGGCTGGCAGTGCGGCGCCGCGACGCGGCCCCGCAACCGACCCGCCGTAAGCGAAAGTTCATCAATCCAGTGACCGTTCATTTTTCCGACCTCGGCCTTGCCGAGCCGCTTCTGCTCGCGCTCAAGGCCGAGAATTATATCGAGCCCACGCCGATCCAGGCGCAGGCGATTCCGCATCTTCTCGCCGGCCGCGATCTCCTCGGCATCGCCCAGACCGGCACCGGCAAGACCGCGGCCTTCGCGCTGCCGATCCTGCAACATCTCGCCACCCGCCAGGTCGAGCGGCCGCGCAACAGCATGCGGGCGCTGATCTTGACGCCGACGCGCGAGCTGGCGATCCAGATCGGTGATTCCTTTCAAACCTATGGCCGTCATTTCCATCTTCGCTCCACCGTCATCTTCGGCGGTGTCACCCAAAAGCGTCAGACGGACGCGCTGGCCCGCGGCCTCGATATCGTGGTGGCGACGCCGGGTCGGTTGCTTGACCTGATGGAGCAAGGCCATGTCCGGCTCGACCGCGTCACCGTGCTGGTGCTCGACGAGGCCGATCGGATGCTTGATCTCGGTTTCATCCAACCGATCCGGAAGGTCGTCGCCCGCCTGCCGAAGGAGCGCCAGTCGCTACTCTTTTCCGCCACCATGCCCGATGCGATCGCGCATTTTGCGCAAGGCCTGTTGCGCGATCCGGTACGCGTCGAGGTAACGCCCGCCACGAGCACGGCCCTGCGCATCGACCAGCGGGTCCATTTCGTCCCCGCGAGCGAGAAGCGCGCGACGTTGACCCGGATGCTGCAAGACGCGACGATCCGGCGTGCACTGGTCTTCACCCGCACCAAGCACACGGCCGATCGCGTTGCCCAGCATTTGGAGCGCGCGGGGCTTAGCGTCGGCGCGATCCATGGCAACAAGTCGCAGAATGCGCGGCAGCGCGCACTGGGCGATTTCCGCGATGGCCGCACCCGCGTGCTGGTCGCGACCGACATTGCGGCGCGCGGCATCGACGTCGACGGCATCACCCATGTCTTCAATTTCGAATTGCCGAACGAGCCGGAGAGTTATATCCATCGCATCGGCCGCACCGCCCGGGCCGGCGCGGCCGGCATCGCCATTTCGTTTTGTGATGGGGGCGAACGGACACTTCTGCGCGATATCGAAAAATTGACCAGACAGAAGTTGCCAACCTTCGGGGAAGAGCCGGCGCCGTTGCCGGCCAAGGCGCCTACTGCATTGCGGCATAAACGCGGCAAGCCCGGCAAGCCCGGCCGTCACTTTGGTGGCGCGCCAGATCGGCGTCCAACCGCCGCTTAGCGCATTTATGCGGTAGAGCTTGGGTTCGCCCATGGCGGCGAAAATCCCGGGCTTGTTCCATCTGTCGCCCCCGTTTGACGTTTTGCACCGTTTCCGATCAGGGCGCCTGAATTGGGTCACGATGATGCGCATCGGCGCCGTTGACGCCGATTGATCCGCAATCGAAAGTGTGGAATCTGGGCGGTCTCGAAGCCGCCATCTCCGCTTCGCCGACTGTGGGGAGAAAGCCATGTCCGTTGCGCTCTATCATTTTGGCAATTCGGTCTGTTCGCAGAAGGCCCGGCTTGCCCTTCATGAAAAGGGGGTGACGGGCTGGGAAAGCCATGAGGTCGATCTGTTCAGGGGCGACCAGTTCAACCTGGAATATCTGCGGCTCAATCCCAAGGCGGTGGTGCCGACGCTGGTCGATGACGGCAAGGTCATCGTCGAGTCGACTTTGATCGCCGAGTATATCGACGATCGTTTCGACGGCCCGTCCATGAAGCCGGCCGACCCGTTCGGGCGGGCCGGGATGCGGCTCTATTCGAAGGCGTGCGACGAAGGCGTGCACCAGGCCATCGGCGTCATCAGCTTCGCCGCAATGTTCATGGACCGGCTTCGCCGGATGTCAGCGGAGGAATTGGCGGCACATTTGGCCAAGGTGATCGATCTCGAGCGACGCGACCGCTATACCGCGATCCATGCCCATGGCGCCAAGGCGCCTCATATCTACCGTGGCGTCGCAGCGATCGAGAAGCTGCTCCAGAAGACCGAACATATCCTCGCGGATGGGCGCCCATGGCTCCTCGGCGACCAGTTGACGCTCGCGGAGGTCAACCTCGCGCCCTATCTGTCGCGCCTCGAATACGTCAATGTCATCGACATCTGGCTGGCTGAGCGGCCGCTCAGCACCGCATGGTTTGCGCGCATCAAGGCGCGGCCGTCCTTCGAAAAGGAAGTGGTCGCGTGGATCAATACCGCGGAATGGCAGGAAATGCGGGAGGGCGGAGACCGGATCAAGGACACGCTTCGCGACAACCTGGCGAATTTCAGGGCCACCGACTTCGGGGCGCGGCATCATTTGTGACGCCGGCATCGCCGCGTTCAGTCCGAAACCAGCGCCGTGGTTTCGATTTCGAGACGGGCGCGATCTTCCACCAGTCCCGCCACCTCGACCAGTGCGAGCGCGGGAAAATGTGGACCGATGATCTCTCGCCAGCAGGCGCCGACCCCGCTTCGGCAGGAGAGATATTCCCGCTTGTCCACGACATACCAGGTCATCCGCACGATGTGGCGCGGCTCAGCCCCCGCCGCGGCGAGAATCGCGACCGTGTTCTTTAGGGTCTGGCGCAATTGTCCGACGAAATCATCGGTCTCCCAGCGTTCGTCGGGCGTCCAGCCCACCTGTCCCGACACGAAGACCAGGCGACCGCGGCCCTCGATCGCATGGGCATACCCTTTGGGGGTCGGCCAACCCTCCGGTTTCACGATCCGCAAATTCGTCTCTCTCTTTCGATCGCCTTCGGCGTCTGTTGTGCCGGCAAGACCGGATCGGCACAAGCCACTTTATTTCCAAAACACTTTAGATATAAAATGCTTCGTCGGGCACGATAGAGCAGCGGCGCGAAAATGTGAAGGAGCGCGCGATGAATATCGTTTCGGTCGGCGGCGGCCCGGCCGGTCTTTTCTTCGCCATTCTGATGAAGGCCCGTGATTCCGCCCATCGCATTCGCGTCGTTGAGCGCAACCGCCCCGACGACACCTTCGGTTGGGGGGTGGTGTTTTCGGACGAGACGCTCGGCAATATCGCGGCGGCGGATCCCGAAACCTATGGCGCGATCACCGACGCCTTCGCCCATTGGAGCGATATCGACATTCATTTCCGGGGTGAGGTGGTGACCTCGACCGGCCACGGCTTTTCCGGCCTTGCGCGCCGCCAGCTCCTGAACATTCTCCAGGACCGTGCCGCCGCGCTCGGCGTCGATCTGGCGTTCGAGACCGAAATCGGCGATCTCGGCCGATGGCGTGATGCCGACCTTGTTCTCGGCGCCGACGGCGCCAACAGCAGCATCCGCGAGCGCTATTCAGATCATTTCCGCCCCGAAATCGACTGGCGGCCCAACCGCTTTACCTGGCTCGGCACGACGCGGCAATTTCCGGCCTTCACCTTCATCTTCAAAGAGAACGAGCACGGGCTGTGGCGCGTTCACGCCTATCGCTTCGATGCCACCTATTCCACCTTCATCGTCGAGACGAACGATGAGACCTGGCGGCGCGCCGGGCTCGATGGGGCGAGCGAGGATCAATCCGTCGCCTATTGCGAGCATCTCTTCGCGGCCGAGTTGGACGGTCATCCGTTGCTCAAAAACCGCTCGATCTGGCGCAGCTTTCCGACCGTGCGCTGCGCGCACTGGTCGCACGAGAATGTCGTTCTCGTCGGCGATGCCGCGCACACTGCGCATTTCTCGATCGGTTCCGGCACCAAGCTGGCGATGGAGGATGCGATCGCGCTCGCCGAGGCGCTTTCCGCCCATGGCGCCATGCCGGCCGCGCTCGCCGCTTATGAAGCCGAGCGCCGTCCCATCGTCGAATCGACGCAGCGTGCCGCCGAGACGAGCCTCCACTGGTTCGAGGAGACCGAGCGGTATCACCGCCGCCTTGTGCCGATTCAGTTCGCGGCGAGCCTCCTCACCCGATCGCTGCGGATCACGCATGAGAATCTGAAACAGCGCGATCCCGATTTCATCGCGCGGCTCGACCGCTGGTTCGCTGCCGAGGCGGCCAACCAGAGCGGCGTCAACGTGCCGGCTGAGCCGGCGCCGCCGCCGATGTTCACGCCGTTCCGCCTGCGCGATTTGGTGCTGGGCAACCGCGTCGTCGTGTCGCCGATGTGCATGTATTCCGCCACCGACGGCATGCCCAATGACTGGCATCTTGTCCATCTTGGCGGCCGCGCGATCGGCGGCGCCGGGTTGGTCATGACCGAGATGACCGACATCTCGCCCGAAGGCCGCATCACTCCCGGCTGTGCCGGCATGTGGCGGCCGGAGCAAGCCCGCGCCTGGCGCCGCATCGCCAATTTCGTTCATGCCAACAGCCCCGCGAAGATCGGGCTTCAGCTCGCCCATGCCGGCCGCAAGGGCTCGACCCGGTTGATGTGGGAGGGGATCGACGAGCCGCTAGATGACGGCAACTGGCCGCTGGTCGCACCGTCGCCCTTGCCCTATTTCCCGTACAGCCAGGTGCCGAAGGCGATGGATCGCGGCGACATGGATATCGTGGTCCACGATTTCGTGCGGGGGGCGCGGCTCGCCGACGAGGCGGGATTCGACCTCATCGAGCTGCATTTCGCCCATGGCTATCTCTTGTCCACCTTCATCACGCCCTTGATCAACCGGCGCATGGATCAATATGGCGGCAGTCTGGAAAATCGCATGCGCTTTCCCTTGGAAGTGTTCGATGCCGTGCGCGCCGCCTGGCCGAAGCGGAAGCCGATGAGCGTGCGCATCTCGGCGACCGATTGGGTGCCGGGCGGCTTCGACGGGCCGGACGCGGTCGCGGTCGCGCGGATGTTGAAGGCGCATGGCTGTGACATCGTCGATGTCTCGGCGGGCCAGACGGTTCCCGAGGCGTCCCCGCGCTATGGCCGCCTGTTCCAGACCCCGTTTGCCGACCGCATCCGCCATGAGGCCGAGATGCCGACCATGACGGTCGGCAACATTTCGACCTATGCCGACGTCAACTCGATCCTGGTCGCGGGTCGCGCCGATCTGTGCGTGCTTGCCCGCGCCCATCTCTATGATCCCTATTGGACCCATCACGCCGCCACCGAGCAGGGATATACGCTGCCCTGGCCCAACCAATACAGCGCGATGCGCCAGTATCAGCCGCGGACCTCGTCGTGACGACCGGCCGCGCGTTTGGCGACCGGCACGCCATCATCACCGGTGGCGGCAGCGGCATCGGCGCCGCGGTGGCGGCGGCGCTGGCACCGCTCGGCGTCCGTCTCACCCTCATCGGGCGTCGCGAGCAGAAACTTGCAGAAACCGCCGCCGATATTGAGGCAAGGTTCGGTGTCGCCTGTGCCTATCGCGTCGCCGATGTCACCGATGACACCGCGACGCGTGCCGCTTTTGCCGCCGCGGGACCCGCCGACATTCTGGTCAACAATGCGGGCGCCGCGGAATCCGCCCCGTTCCTCAAGACCGACATCGCCCTCCTCGACCGCATGATGGCCGTCAACTGCCATGCCGCCTTCCGCTGCACGCAAGCGGCATTGCCGGCGATGCTCGCGGCGGGGCATGGACGCATCGTCAACATCGCCTCGACGGCGGGTGTCACCGGATATGCCTATGTCACCGCCTATGGCGCGGCAAAGCACGCGCTTATCGGTCTGACACGGTCGCTCGCGCGCGAACTCGCCAAGACCGGGGTCACGGTCAATGCCGTATGTCCCGGCTATACCGATACCGATCTCGTGACGGCGGCGCTCGACAACATCGTCGCCAAGACCGGCCGCGCGCGTGACGCCGCACGCGATGCGCTGACGGCTGGCAACCCCCAGGGACGGCTGGTCAAGCCGGAAGAAGTGGCGGCGACGGTCCGCTTCCTCTGCCTGCCGGACGCCGCCGCCGTCACCGGACAGGCGATCGTGGTTGCCGGCGGCGAGGTCATGCCATGACACCCGACGGGTTTCGCGTCGTCGATCGCGAATCGGCGCTCGACCATGACGACAAGCTGGAGCTGAAGCTGTGGCTGCGGCTCCTCACCTGCACCAACCTCATCGAGGCGCAGGTCCGCAATCTGCTTCGCGCACATTTCGACACCAGCTTGCCGCGTTTCGATTTGCTGGCACAACTCGACCGCGCGCCCGACGGCCTTGCCATGGGCGAGCTCAGTTCGCGCCTCATGGTGAGCGGCGGCAATGTCACAGGCCTGGTCGAGGCGCTGCGGCGCGAAGGCATGGTCGCGCGCAAGGCGCATCCCGCCGACCGCCGTAGCCAGATCATCCGCCTCACCGCGAAGGGCCGCCGCTTTTTCGATGCGATGGCACCGGTGCATGAAGCCTGGATCGATCGGCTGTTCGGCCGCATGACGCACGCCGAGCTCGATGAATTGTTCCGACTGCTCGGCCAGTTGAAGCTGTCGGCACACCGCCGGGGAGAGACGCCATGAACGCATCGGAGATCGTGCCCCGCGAGGTTGGCTGGCAAGTCGACGGCAAGGTGGCAACCATCACCCTCAACCGGCCCGAACGGAAAAACCCGCTGACCTTCGAGAGCTATGCCGAGCTGCGCGACCTGTTCCGCTCGCTCGCCCATATCGAAGACGTGAAGGCCGTGGTGATGACCGGCGCCGGCGGAAATTTTTGTTCCGGGGGCGATGTTCACGACATTATCGGGCCGCTGACGCAAATGGATATGTCGGGGCTGCTCGCCTTCACCCGCATGACCGGCGATCTCGTCAAGGCGATGCGCGCCGCGCCGCAGCCGATCATCGCCGCGGTGGATGGCGTCTGTGCCGGTGCGGGCGCAATCCTCGCCATGGCCGCGGACCTGCGCTATGGCACGGCGGCGGCGAAGTTCGCGTTCCTCTTCACGCGGGTCGGGCTGGCCGGCTGCGATATGGGGGCCTGCGCCATCCTGCCACGGATCATCGGCCAGGGACGCGCGGCGGAGCTGCTCTTTACCGGGCGCAGCATGTCCGGGGAAGAGGCCGCGCGGTGGGGCTTCTTGAATGCGCTGGTCTCGCCAACGGAATTGCTGGCCAGGGCGCAGGAGGCGGCGCGCAACCTCGCCGCCGGCCCGACCTTCGCCCACGCGATGACGAAGCGCATGCTGCATGAGGAATGGGACATGGGTGTAGACCGGGCGATCGAGGCCGAGGCGCAGGCCCAGGCAATCTGCATGGAAACCGAGGATTTCAAGCGCGCCTATCGTGCCTTCGTCGCCAGAGAGCGACCGGTGTTCGAGGGCGATTGATGGCGGATCGCAGCTTCCTCGCCTGGCCGTTTTTCGATGCCGAGCATCGCCGCCTCGCCGACGATCTCGATGCCTGGGCCGCCGCCGAAATCGCGCCCCTTGCCCATGACGAAACCGATGTCGATGCGCTGTCGCGGCGGTTCGTTGCGATGCTCGGCGATGCCGGCTGGCTGCGCTATGCCGTGCCGGCGGCGTTCGGCGGCAGGCATGAGAAACTCGATGTCCGCAGCCTCGCCCTTATTCGCGAGACGCTGGCCCGGTTCTCCGGCCTGGCCGATTTCGCCTTTGCGATGCAGGGCCTGGGAAGCGCCTCGATCGCGCTCTTCGGCAGTCCCGAATTGCAGCGCCACTATCTCCCACGCGTCTCAGCCGGCACGCAGATCGCCGCCTTCGCCATGTCGGAGCCGGAGGGTGGTTCGGACGTTGCCGCATTGCGAACGACGGCGCGGCGCGACGGCGCTTCCTATGTGCTCAACGGCCGCAAGACCTGGATCTCGAATGGCGGCATCGCCGGCCATTATGTCGTCTTCGCCCGCACCGGCGAGGCGCCGGGCGCAAAGGGATTGAGCGCCTTTGTCGTCGATGCCGATAGCCCGGGTCTCAAGATCGTCGAGCGCATCGAGGTGATTGCGCCCCACCCGCTTGCGACCCTCCAATTCGAGGATTGCCGCATCGGCGCGGATCGGCTGCTCGGCCGGCCAGGCGATGGCTTCAAGATCGCGATGGCGACCCTCGATATCTTTCGTTCGACGGTCGGCGCCGCGGCACTCGGCTTCGCCCGCCGGGCGCTCGACGAAGCCTTGGCGCGAGTCGGCCAACGCGAAGTCTTCGGCAAGCGGCTCCTTGAATTCCAGGCGACACAGATGCGGCTCGCCGATATGGCGACCGATGTCGATGCCGCCGCGCTGCTGATCTATCGCGCCGCCTGGACCAAGGATTGCATCGCCGACCGCGTCACCCGCGAGGCGGCGATGGCGAAGATGTACGCAACCGAGGCGGCGCAACGCGTCATCGACGGCGCGGTACAACTCTGGGGCGGCATGGGCGTCGTCCGCGGCGTTCCGGTCGAGCGGCTCTATCGCGAGATCCGCGCCTTGCGCATCTATGAAGGAACGACGGAAATCCAGAAACTCGTGATCGCGGCGCAATTAGGTCGAGGACAATGAACGCGATGCTTGATCCGAGCCTCTATGCCGACAGTTTCGCACGCGACAATCTGCCGCCCGCCGAGCTATGGCCGGCGATCGAGACGGATGCGGCGTTGCTTTCCTATCCGACGCGGATGAATGCGGCGGTCGAGCTTTTGGACCGCATGGTCGAAAAGGGCTTCGGCGCGCGACCCTGCATCCGGTCCGAGGAAGGTGGCGTGTGGAGCTATGCCGACCTTCTCGACAACGCGAACCGCATCGCCGCCATCCTCACCGATGAGATGGGCGTCGTGCCGGGCAATCGCGTGCTGCTCCGCGCCGCCAACACGCCGATGCTGGCGGCATGCTGGTTCGCGGTGCTGAAGGCCGGCGCGATCGCGGTTACGACCATGCCGCTGCTCCGCGCGCGCGAGCTTCGCTATATGCTGGAGAAGGCGCGGATCGGCTTCGCCCTGTGCGATGCGTCGCTCGGCGAAGAGCTCGCGGCCGCATCTTCCCAGCTTTCGCCGCCGCCGCGCACGCTCTATTTCCATGGGCATGCCGCCGACGGTCTCGAGGCGCGCATGGCGGAGAGGGACGGCAGCTTCGCCAATTTCATCCCTTCGCATGACGATGTCGCGTTGATCGCCTTCACGTCCGGCACCACCGGGCGCGCCAAGGCCACGATGCATTTTCATCGCGACGTGCTCGCGATCTGTGATCTCTTTCCGCGCTCCACCCTCGAACCCGCGGCAGCCGATATCTTCTGCGGCACGCCACCTTTGGGCTTCACCTTCGGCCTCGGGGGGATATTGCTGTTTCCGATGCGGGTCGGCGCCTCGACGCTGCTCCTGCCGCGGGCGACGCCCGATCTGCTGTTGGAGATGATCGAACGGCATCGCGTCACGACGCTCTTCACCGCGCCCACCATGTATCGCGCCATGACCGAACTGGCGGCGCGCCGCGATCTATCGAGCCTCCGGGCCTGCGTCTCGGCCGGCGAGTTCCTGCCGGGCCCGATCCTCGAAGCCTGGCGCAACGCTACCGGCATTACCATCATCGACGGGCTCGGCTCGACCGAAATGCTGCATATCTTCATCGCTGCGGCGGGCGATGCGGTCCGTCCCGGCGCTACGGGCAAGGCGATCCCCGGATATCGCGCGATGATTTTCGATGATGCGATGCGCCCGGTCCCGACCGGCACGGTCGGCCGGCTCGGCGTGCGCGGGCCGACCGGCTGTCGCTATCTCGCCGATCCCGACCGCCAGCAGAGCTATGTGTGCGACGGCTGGAACCTCACCGGCGATGCCTATCGCATGGACGAGGACGGCTATTTCTGGTTCGAGGCGCGCACCGACGACATGATCATCTCCGCCGGCTACAACATTTCGGGCGCGGAGATCGAGGCGGTGCTGCTCGAGCATCCGGCGATCCGCGAATGCGCCGTTGTCGCCTGGCCCGATGCCGAACGCGGCCATATCGTCAAGGCCTGCGTCGTCCTGAAAGACCCGGCGGGCGCGGGCGATGGCATGACCAAGGCATTGCAGGAATTCGTCAAGGGCCAGATCGCGCCCTATAAATATCCCCGCGCGATCCAATATCTCGTCGCCCTGCCGCGCACTGAAACCGGCAAGGTGCAGCGTTTCGTCCTGCGCGTGCAAGACCGGCAATAGCGAATTCGACCGCAAGATCGGGATGGCACGGCGGACCGCCGCGCACTATCGTGCGGCCGAGATTCGCGATGAACGGGAGCTGCCTGGCCGTGACGCAACAATCCTACGTCTTTGACAATTCCTGGCAGCAGGGGCGCGCCCGACTCGATGCCATCGAGGCATTTCTCGATCCCGGCACGATCCGTGCGCTCGACGGCCTCGGCGTCGCCGCGGGCTGGCGCTGTCTCGAGCTCGGCGCCGGCGGCGGTTCGATCGCCGCGTGGCTCGCCCGGCGTGTCGGCGAGACCGGCTCGGTCGTCGCGACCGATCTCGACACGAGCCACCTCCTCAAACTCGACGCCGCGCCCAATCTCGAAATCCGGCGGCACGATATCGTGAAAGACCCGCTCGAGGAGCGTGAATTCGATCTCATTCACGTGCGACTCGTCCTGCAGCACATTCCGGAGCGCGACCGCGTCCTCGTGAAGCTCGTGGCGGCGCTACGGCCTGGCGGCTGGCTGCTGCTCGAGGAAGTCGACAACGTCTCGAGCCTGCCGATCAGCGAGCTGGGAGGGCAGGAGCATGCGCGCACGCAAGCCATTCGCTTCCGTCAGTTCGAGGCCGCCGGACTGCCCCTCGATTACGGCCGACATTTGCCAGCCCTCCTGCGCCGGGCGGGACTGACCGAGATCGGCAATGAAGGCCGCGCCTTCGTCACGGAAGGCGGCTCGCCGGGAGCCCGCTGGCTTCAACTGTCGCTGACGCAGCTTCGCCCGCGGCTCACCGGGCCCGATAAGCTGACCGATGCCGAGCTCGATCGCATGCTAGAGCTCTGCGCCGATCCCGAATGGGCGGCGCTATCGCCGATCATTTTTGCCTGCTGGGGGCGCGCCGCCGCCAAAGCGGCATGATTTCGGTCCGAACGGGAACGCGCGGATCTCATCGCGAATATCGGCGATGATGCCGAAAATCTCCTGCAGCAGCACGATCCCCGGGCCACTGCCTATCGCCGGTTTCGCAAGATAGGCCTTGAAGCTGCCGCCATCCCGGGCGGCGACATCGATATCGCTGCCGGTCATGACCAATCCACCTCCGCCCTCTGATGCCGCCTATTTTACGGTCGAACTATCCATCTGGCCACCGTGGGACGAGCCGAGATAGCTCGCCGCCACCCGCGGATCGTGCATGAGGTCGGCCGCCTTGCCGGAATGGACGATCTCGCCGGTTTCGAGCACATAGCCGACATCCGCCGTCTCGAGCGCGGCGCGCGCATTCTGTTCCACTAGCAGGATCGAAACGCCCAGCGCACGCAGCGAAGCGATAATGCGGAACACGTCGCGGACGATGATGGGCGCGAGTCCGAGGCTCGGCTCGTCGAGCAAGAGGAGGCGCGGCTTTGCCATCAGCGCGCGGGCGAGCGCCAGCATCTGCCGCTCGCCGCCCGACAGCGTGCCGGCGCGCTGACGCCGGCGCTCGGCGAGGCGTGGGAAGCGGTCATAGACTTCGTCGAGCGCCGGACGCAGACCGCCGCGGTCGCGCCGCCGGCTGTAGCCGCCGAGGGTGAGATTGTCGGCGACACTCATGGTCGAAAACAGCTCCCGCCCCTCCGGCACCAGGGCGAAACCGCGCTCGACCCGCGCCTCGACATCGAGCCGCTTCAGATCGACACCGTCGAAGAACATGCGGCCACGCCAAGGCAAAAGGCCCATCGCCGCGGCGAGCAGCGTCGTTTTGCCGGCGCCGTTGGGGCCGATGACGGTGACGATCTCCCCCGGTTGGATCGCGAGCGAGACCCCGCGTACCGCCTCGACCTTGCCATAGGAGACGGAGAGTTCCTCGATCGAGAGCAGCGCCATCACACGACCCCGCCGAGATAGGCCTCTTGAACGCGCGGATCACGCCGGACTTCCGCCGGCGAGCCCTCGCACAGCTTCGAGCCGAAATCCATGACGACGCTGCGATCGACGAGGCCCATGACGAAATCCATGTCGTGCTCGACAAGGAGGATGGTCAATCCCTCGCCCTTGAGCGCGCGCAGCAATGTCGCCAGTTCAGCCTTTTCCTTCGCCCGCAATCCGGCGGCGGGCTCATCGAGCAACAGCAGCACGGGATCGGCGGCGAGGGCGCGCGCGATTTCGAGGAGCCGCTGCTCGCCGAGCGAAAGATTGCCGGCAAGGTCATGGGCGCGGCGGTCGAGACCGACACGGGACAATTGCCGCATCGCCTCGCCCTCGGCTTGCGCCTCTTCGCCGCGCCCCAGCCGCAGCGCGCCGGCAAGGAACCCCGCCCGGGTACGGGAATAGGTGCCGAGCAGGACATTGTCGCGCAAACTCATATCGGCGCGGAGCTTCACATGCTGAAACGTCCGCGCGACGCCGAGCCGCGCGATCCGCCGCGTCGGAAACCGCGTCACCTCGGTCCCGCAAAACGTGACGCGCCCTGCATCGGGGCGCAGCGCGCCGCTGATGAGGTTGAACATCGTGGTCTTGCCGGCGCCGTTCGGGCCGATAAGGCCGAGAATCTCACCGGCCTGAAGATCGAAGCTGACATTGTTCACGGCAAGGAGGCCGCCGAAGCGGCGCGACACCTCGGCGACCGCGAGAACCGGCGCGCCCGGCAGCGGCTGGCGCCGCCGGTCGAGCGGCGCGGCCGGCGGCGGCGGCGCCGGTGTCGCGCGCGGCAGATAGCGCAGGAGATACGGCACGAGGCCCGCGCGTGCCCGCTGCAACAACAGAATGAACAGCACCGCGAACACGACGATCTCGAGCTGGCTCGAGGCGCCCGGCGCGATCAGCGGCAGCCAGTCCTGGATGTAGTTGCGCAACAGCGTCACGATCGCAGCACCGACCACCGCGCCGGACAGATGCCCCATGCCGCCGACCATCGCCATCAAGAGATAAAGGATGCCGTGGGTGACATCGAACGGGCTGGGGCTGACAAGTCGGCTCATATGGGCAAAGAGCCATCCCGACAGCGCCGAAAGCAGCGCCGCGAGAATGAAGGTCACGAGCCTGACGCGGAACGGATCGATGCCGAGGCTCTCGGTCAACACCTGGCCGCCGCGCAGCGCCCGCATCGCCCGCCCCTCGCGCGAGGCGAGCAGATTGGCGGACAGACAAAGCGCGCCGATCACGACCGCCCAGATGAGATAGAAAACCCGCCGGTCGCTGCCGAGGACGAAGCCGAAGATCGGGATCGGCGGCACGCCTTCGATGCCGGTGAACTGGCCGAGGCCCGGGATGTTGCCGAAGAGGAAAAAGATCGCGAGGCCCCAGGCGATCGTGCTGAGCGACAGGAAATGGCCCTTGAGCCGCAGCGTCACGGCGCCGAGCACCGCCGCCACCGCGCCGGTAAGGGCAAGCGCGAGCAGCAAGCCGATCCACGGCGACAGGCCCTCATCCACCGTCGCCCAGGCGGTGGCATACCCGGCGATGCCGACGAATGCCGCCTGGCCGAAGGACAGCATGCCGCCGATCCCGGTCAGCAGCACGAGGCCGAGCGCGGCCAGCGCATAGACCCCGATGAAATTGAGGAGGGAAACGCTGAACGGGCTGATGATCGCCGGCGCGGCGGCGAGCAACAGGATCGCGGCAACCGCGACGAGGCGGAGGTGTAACCGGGTCATTCCTCGGAATCGTCTTCATCGCCATGGCCATAGCTCAGGGAGCGCCATAGCAGGACCGGGATCAGGATTCCGAACACGATGACTTCCTTGAAATCGCTGCTCCAGAACGAGGCGAAGCTTTCAAGAAGCCCGATCAGGATCGTGCCCAGGGCGGTGAGCGGATAGCTCACCATCGCGCCGAAGATGGCGCCGACGAAGGCCTTGAGGCCGATGAGGAAGCCGGTGTCATAGAACACTGTCGTCACCGACCCGATCAGCACGCCGGAAATGGCGGCGAGCAGCGAGGCGAGTAGATAGGCGATCGTTCCGGTCGTCGCCGGCCGGATGCCGACGAGCCGCGCCCCGGCGCGGTTGACCGCGGTCGCGCGCAACGCCTTCCCCATCGCGGTGAATTCGAAGAACAGGAACAGCAGGCCACTGAAGACCAGCGCCGCGATCACGATGAGAATCGTCTGCGCGCTCACCGCCATGCCGGCGACATTAAAGCTGGCATCGGTCAGGGCTTCGGTGCGAACGCCTTGGGGGCCGAAGAACATCAGCCCCAGCCCGACCAGCGCAAAATGCAGCACCACGGCGACCGTGAGCAGCAGCAGCACCGAGCCGTCGGCGATCGGCCGGAAGGCGATCCGATCGAGCAGCGGCGCGATCGGCAGGATCAGCGCGATCGCTAGCCCGATGCGCTCCGCCATCGACAGCGGCGCGCCGGCCACCAGCCAGACGAGCGCCGCCGGCGCCAGCGGCAGCACGAAATAGAAGAAGATCGCCCGCGGGATGAGGCGATAGGCGCGCGCCCGCAGCTTCGCCGCGATTTCCGCCAGCACCGCGATCACGGCGAGCACGGCGACAAGGCCGACCGTGCCCGGAATCTGCCTCGTCTCGAGCGCCGCGAGCGTCAGCGCCGTGAACGCCGCGAGATCGCCGAACGGCACGAAGATCACGCGCGTCACCGCGAAGATGAGGACGAAGCCCAGCCCGATGAGCATGTAGATCGCGCCGGTGGCGATCCCATCCACCGCCAGAATGGCGGCGATCTGCGAATTCATCGGGCCGGCCTTCGCCTCAACGGATCACGGCGCGTATTGCCACTTGCCGTTCACCAGCTTCACCAACACGAGGCCGCGCTGATCGGAACAATAGGTCTTGCCCGGATGGCAGTTATAGATGCCGTTGGTCCCCTTCAGATCCTTCGTCGAGAAGATCGCGTTCTTCAAGGCGATCCGGAACGCGGCAGTGCCGGGTTTGGCATGGACAAGGGCGCGCTTCGCCGCGTCGAGGAAGATCAGCCAGGTATCGAAGGTATAGGGCGAGAACGCGTTGGTGCTGACCTGTCCGGTCGCCTTCTTGTAGGCGGCGAAGAAGGCGAGCGAGATCTTCTTGGCATAGAAGCCGTTCGGCAATTGGTTCGCCACGATGACCGGCCCCGCCGAGACGACGACGCCCTCGGCCGCCTTGCCACCGACGCGAATGAAGCTGGAATTCAGCAGCGCCGGGGTGCCGAAGAACTTACCCTTATAGCCGAGCTGGGCCAGCGCCAGGATCGGCAGCGCCGCCTGCGTCCCGGAACCGCCGATCATCACCGCGCCGGGATGGGCGGAGAAGATCCGCAACGCCTGGCCGGTGACGGACGTGTCGGTGCGGGAATAGCGTTCGGCGGCAACCAGCTTGATCTTGCCGGCATCGGCCGCGGTCTTGACGCCGTGATAGACGAGATCGCCCCAGGCGTCGGAAAAGCCGATGAAGCCAACGCGCTTGATGCCGTCGCGGACAATGCGGGCGACGGGGACGCTGATCATCAGCGGCGGCGGTTGCACGATGGAAATGCCCCACGTATCGCCGGGCGTCGGCTTCAACGGGGACAGCGAGATCATCGGCACGTGAAGCTGGTTGGCGACCGCCATCATCGCGCTGGCCGAGGGCGTCGTCGCGGTGCCGATCAGAATGTCGACCTTATCCTGCTCGATCAGCTTGCGCGCGTCGCGCGCCGCCGCCGACGGATCGGTGCCGTCATCGAGCCGGATCAGCTTGATCTTCTGGCCGTCGACGCTGCTCGCATATTCATAGGCCGCGTCCATGCCCTTACTGTAAGGCACGCCGATCGATGCCCCCGATCCGGAGAGCGACGTGACGAAGCCGACGGTGATGTGGGCCCGGGCAGTTCCGGCGACGAGCACGACGCCCGCCACCATGATTGCCGCGCGAAAGAGATGATGTCTCATTGTCCACTCCCTACTTGTTGCCTGTCGTTATGCGTAGTACCGAAACGAAATGACACTGGCGGTCGAGCGTTCCTTCATCTCCGTTGCCTCGGCCCGGATCCACATCGCCCTCTGCGGCACCGGCGCGCCGGTGTTGCTGTTGCACCAGACCCCGCGCTCCTGGGATGAGTTTCGCGAGGTACTGCCGCTGCTCGGCGAGCACTATTGCGCGATCGCCATGGATACCGCGGGCTATGGCGATTCGGATCCGCTGGCGGAGGGCGAGGCTTCGATCGAAGCCTGGGCGGACGCGGCGCGGCAGCTCCTCGACGCACTTGGCATCGCGCGGGCGGCCGTGGTCGGCCATCACACCGGCGCCGCCATCGCGGCCGAACTCGCCGCCGCCTGTCCCGACCGTGTCGCTGCCCTCATCCTCTCCGCCTGCCCTTACAATGATGCCGCCCGGCGCGCGGCGGCGCCAGCGGGCCACACTATCGACGACGCCGTGTCGCGCGGCGACGGCCGGCACCTCATGGAGCTGTGGGCGCTGCGCCAGGCGTTTTATCCGCCGGGGCGGATCGACCTGCTCGAGCGCTTCATCCTCGATGCCTTGAAAGCCGGGCCGCGTGCCGCCGAGGGGCATCGTGCCGTCGCCCGCTATGCCATCGACCGGCGCTTGCCGCTCATTTCCTGCCCGACCCTGGTGATCGCGCCGACCGCCGATCCCCATGCCTATCCCAATGCGCGGAACGTCGCCGCCGCGATCGCCGGCAGCACGCTCATCGAGATCGAAGACGGCATGGTGCCGCTGCCCGACCAGATGCCGGCGGCATTCACCGCCGCGGTGCGCGATTTCCTCGCCGCTTGCCGCTATTGAATCAACCATCGCGGCGGCCCTCTGCCACCAGTTGCCGGAAATCCGCGACCGCGCGCGGGGGTGCCAGCGCGAAGCTCGGACCGCGGCTCGGCTCGATCCCGTCGAGGCGATGGAGCGCCACCCACATCTCGGCGGCCTTGAGTGCGACCGCGGCGCAATTGACGACCGGCGCATGGCCGATCTTGAACCCGCGCTCGCGCGCCAAAAGCAGGCCCGGCAGCACCCCCGCAGGGATCACGACATCAGCGCCTTTGTCGATAAGCGGCCGGGCGCAATCGATGAACCAGGCCCGCATCCGCCTATAGGCCGCATCGTCACCGCCGAAGGCCGCAGCGAAATCCGCCGGCACCGCGCCGAGTCCGGAGACCCCGACGACGCGGCCGCCAAGGCCATAGCGCTCGGCCTGTTCCAGATGCCAGACCTCGAATACCGGATCGATCGAGACGAGGCCGATGCGGCGGCCGAGTTGCGCCGCGGCGAAGAGCGAGGCCTCGCCGGTACCGATGACCGGCATATGCACCGCCGCGCGCACCTCATAAAGACCCGGGTCCTGGAAATGGCCGAGAACGAACGCGTCATAGCCGTCCTTCTCGGCACCGATGGCATTGTCCACCGCCAGAATCGCGCAGCGAAATTCGCTCAAGCGTCCAAAATCGCGGTCGGGTGGCGACATCCCCACGGTATCGATCGTCATGTCCGGCGCCGCAATGTCGTTAAGGTAGGCGTTGAGGCGCTCGAAATAGGCGGCGTTCCCCGCCGGATCGATAAAACTCTGCCACAAAATCCGCATCGGTCCGCCCCACCCCGCGCCGGGTTATTTCAAATCTAAAATTTTGCCAAAGCCCGAGTCAAGGATGGCGGTTTGACGCGGGTGGGTGCGCCCCGTCCTTATCTTGCCGCCCTCTCTTGATTGACAGCGAATCGCTTTAGACCTTAACTATCTCGCGCGATAGGGGCGGCGGAGAGCTGAGGCATGGCGGAGCGATCCTTCGCGCGGGAAGTACAGGATTTACGGCTCGGCGACGGCGCGGAATTCCGTGGCGAGGGCATTCTCGCGATCACCAAGGCACTTCTGCAATCCGGGGTCGGCTATGTCGCCGGCTATCAGGGCGCGCCGATCTCGCATCTGATGGACGTGCTTGCCGACGCGCAGGACATCCTGGCCGAGCTCGGCGTTCATTTCGAGACCAGCGCCAACGAAGCCGCGGCCGCGGCGACCCTCGCCGCCTCGGTCAATTATCCGATCCGCGGCGCCGTCACCTTCAAGGCGCCGGTCGGCATCAATGTCGCGGCGGACGCGCTCGCCAATCTCGCCTCGGGCGGCGTCACCGGCGGCGCCCTCGTCATCATCGGCGAGGATTACGGCGAAGGCTCCTCGATCATGCAGGAGCGCAGCCATGCCTTCGCGATGAAGTCGCAGATCTGGCTGCTCGACCCGAAGCCCGATCTGCCCAGCATCGTGCGCGCGGTCGAGGCGGGGTTCGAACTGTCGGAGGCCTCCCACACGCCGGTCATGCTGGAGGTGCGTATCCGCGCCTGCCACGTCACCGGCAGCTTTCCCGCCAAAAACAACCGGCCGCCCTCATTCACGGTGAAGGACGCGCTCGCCGCGCCGCGGCGCGACACCAACCGCGTCGTGCTGCCGCCCGCCTCCTACCTTCATGAGCAGGAGAAGGTCGAGCAACGCTGGCCCGCCGCGGTCAAATTCATCAAGGAGCACCGGCTCAACGAGATCGTGCCGGGCGATCTGTCCGAGATCGGCATCATCCTCCAAGGCGGCATGTATAACGGCGTGCTGCGCGCGCTTCAGGGTTTGGGTCTTGCCGATATCTGGGGCGCGAGCCGCGTGCCGCTCTATGTCCTCAACGTCACCTATCCCCTGGTGCCGGAGGAGGTGGCGGAATTCTGCGCCGGCAAGAAGGCGGTGCTGATGGTCGAGGAAGGTCAGCCCGATTTCATCGAAGAGGCGCTGCACAAGATCCTGCGCCGGGCCGATTTGCAGACTCAAATCTTCGGCAAGGGCATGCTGCCGATGGCGGGGGAATATACCGCCGCGGTGATGGCGTCGGGCGTTGGCGCCTTCGCCCGGCGCTTTGCCGCGGACGCGCTGGCACCGGCGATCCGCGCGCCCAACGCGCCGCCCGCGCTCGATGACGCGCATCGCAAGGCCTTGGCAAAAGCGGTGCCGGCACGGCCGCCGGGATTCTGCATCGGCTGCCCGGAGCGGCCGATCTTCGCCGCAATGAAGCTGGTCGAGCGCGAACTCGGCCCCCATCACATCGCCGCCGATATCGGCTGTCATCTGTTCTCCATCCTGCCGCCCTTCAATATCGGCGCGACGACGATGGGCTATGGCCTCGGCCCCGCTTCCGCCTCCGCCTTCAATGTGAAAGAGGGCAAGCGCGCGATCGCAATGATGGGCGATGGCGGCTTCTGGCATAACGGCCTTACCTCCGGCATCGGCAATGCCGTCTTCAACAAGAATGACGGCGTCGTGCTCGTCGTCGACAATTTCTATTCGGCGGCGACCGGCGGGCAGGACATCCCGTCGTCCCGCGCGGCCAACCGGTCGCGCTCGACCCTCCACCCGATCGCGAAGGCGGTCCAAGGCGTCGGCGCCAAATGGGTGCGCCAGATCGATCGCACCTATGATGTTGCGAAGATGCGCGACACCTTGAAGAAGGCGCTGACCGACAAGAGCGACGGGCCGAAGGTGATCGTCGCCTCCTCGGAATGTATGCTCAACAAGCAGCGCCGGGTGAAGCCGTTGTTCCAGAAGGCGGTAAAAGAGGGCAAGCGCATGGTGCGCCAGCGCTTCGGCGTCGATGAGGATGTCTGTACCGGCGACCATGCCTGCATCCGCTTGTCGGGCTGCCCGTCGCTGTCGGTAAAGCACACGAGCGACCCCTTGAAGGACGAGCCGGTGGCGGCGATCGACCAATCTTGCGTCGGCTGCGGCAATTGCGGCGAGGTGGCGGAGGCGGCGGCGCTCTGCCCCTCCTTCTATCGCGCCGACATTATCCACAATCCGAGCCGGCTCGATCGCGTTATGGCGCGGTATCGGACCCGAATGATCGCCGCGCTCCAGCGCCGCCGGGAGCGGCGCAGGATCTCCTTCGCCTGACTCATGGACACGCTGACCCAGGCCGAAACCCACCTCGATACCCGCCGGCCGCTCGCCATCGCGGTGCTGGCGATGGGCGGACAAGGCGGCGGCGTGCTGGTCGACTGGCTCTTGGCGCTGTTCGAGCGCCATACCTATCTCGCGCAATCGACCTCGGTGCCCGGCGTGGCGCAGCGCACCGGCGCCACGCTCTATTATGTCGAGGCCTTGGAACCGGACGGCTCGGCGCGGCGGCCGGTGCTGTCGCTGATGCCGGCGCCGGGCGAAGTCGATATCGTCATCGGCGCCGAACTGATGGAGGCCGGACGGGCGATCACGCGCGGCCTCGTCACGCCCGACCGCACGACCCTCATCGCGTCATCGCACCGCGCCTATGCCGTCGCCGAAAAGATCGTGCCGGGTGACGGCGCCGGCGCGGCACGCGATGTCTATGCCGCGGCGGAGCGGGCGGCGAAACGCTTCATCGCCTTCGACATGGCGGCGATCGCCGAGGCGAGCGAGAGCCATATCTCGGCGGTGCTGTTCGGCGCCCTCGCCGGGTCAGGCGCCTTGCCGTTTTCGCGCGCCGATTTCGAAGACACGATCCGCGCCGGCGGGGTCGGCGTCACGGCCAGCCTGCGCGCCTTTGCCCAAGGCTGCGACGCGGTGGGCGATACCGCGCCGGTACCGCCGCCGGACCCGGCCGACAGCAAGCTTTATCCCGCGCTTGAGCCGGTCGGCGATGCGCGATTCGATGCGCTTGTCGATCGGGCGCGGAAATTGCCCGAGCCTGTCCATGGCGTGGTCGCGGCGGGGCTTCGCCGCGTCGTCGATTTTCAGGATGTCGCCTATGGCGCCGACTATCTCGATCTCGTCGAGCCGTTCGCCGTGCTCGACGCTGACCCTGACCATGCCCTGATCCGCGCCGCGGCAAAGAACATCGCCCGCGCCATGGCCTATGACGATGTCATCCGCGTCGCCGATTTGAAGACCCGCGCGAGCCGCTTCGACCGGGTCGCGCGCGAGGTCGGCCTGCGCAGCGACCAGATCGTCTATACCACCGAATACATGCACCCCGGCATGGCGGAGATCTGCGGCTTGATGCCGGCATTCATCGGCCGCGCGATCGAACGCCTGCCCTGGCTCTACCGGGCGCTCGAACGTCTCGTCAATCATGGCCGCCGGGTCGAGACGGGAAAGCTGCATTGGTATCTCGTCCTCTACCTTCTTGCCGGGATGCGGGGCTATCGCCGCTGGACGCTGCGTCATAGGCGTGAATTGGCGCATCGCGACGCCTGGCTCGCCGCGGCGCGTGACGCCGCCGGACACGACCGCGCCCTCGCGATCGAAATCCTTGAACTGCACCGCCTCGTCAAAGGCTATTCCGACACCCATGCCAGCGGCGCGACCAAATTCGCCACCGTGATGGCGATGGCGCGGCGGCTCGACGGGCGTGCCGACGCCGCGGATTGGGTGCGGCGCCTGCGCGAGGCGGCGCTCGCCGATGCCGATGGCATCGCGCTGGACGGCGCCGTTCAGACGATCGAGAGCTTCCTGTGACCCGATACCGTGGCCATCCCGATGCCATCGCGGCGCTGGTGCGGGAGCGCGAAGTGCATCGCGATCTCTATACCGATCCCGAGATTTTCGATCTCGAGATGGAGCAGCTTTTCGCCACCACCTGGGTCTATGTCGGACATGAGAGCCAGGTGCCGAATTCCGGCGATTACTTCACGACCACGATCGGCCGCGAGTCCGTCATCATGGTGCGCCACACCGACGGCAGCATCCGTGTGCTCTACAACCGTTGCGCCCATAAGGGCACGCAGATCGTCACCGACATCACGGGCAACACCGGCAAGTTCTTTCGCTGCCCCTATCACGCCTGGTGCTATCGCACCGACGGCAGCCTGCTCGCCGTGCCCTTGAAGAAGGGCTATGACGGGACCGATTTGTCCCACACTCATGCCGCCGCGGGACTCGTTTCGGTCGGTTTGGTCCAAAATTATCGCGGCTTCGTCTTCGCCCGGCTCAACCCCGAAGGCATCTCCTTCGACGACTTTTTCGGACCGTCCCTTTCCAGTTTCGACAACATGATCGACCGCTCGCCGGTCGGCCGGCTCAAGGTCGCGGGCGGCGTCTTGCGCTATGTGCATCGCTCTAATTGGAAGATGCTGGTCGAGAACCAGACCGATACATGCCATCCGATGATCGTCCATGAATCCTCGGCCGGAAAAGCGGTCGAGGTCTGGCAGAAAGCGCCGCCCGGCACGCCAAAGCCGATGGCGGTTGAAATCTATGCCCCCTTCATGAGTTCCTATGAGTTCTTCGAGACCATGGGCATCCGCGTCTGGAAGAACGGCCATGGCCACACCGGCGTCAGCCATTCGATCCATTCCGATTATTCGGCCGTGCCTGGCTATTTCGAGAAGATGACGGCCGCCTATGGCGACAACCGCGCCAGGGCGATCATGGACGAGGCGCGCCATAACACCATCTATTTCCCGAACCTGATGATCAAGGGGCCGATCCAGCTCTTGCGGCTCTTCAAGCCGCTGGCGCCCGACCGGACGCTTGTCGAATCCTGGACCTTCCGCCTCGTCGATGCGCCCGACCTGCTGCTCGAACGGACGCTCATGTACAATCGCCTCGTCAATGCGCCGACCTCGGTCGTCGGGCATGACGATCTTGAAATGTATGAGCGGGCGCAGCGCGGCCTTCTTTCCGGTGGCAATGAATGGGTCAATCTCGACCGCCGCTATGAGGCCGGGGAAGACGCGCGGCACGATGTCGTCGTCGATGGCACCTCGGAGGCGCAGATGCGCAACCAGTTCCGCGCCTGGCTCAAATTCATGAATGTGAGCCCGTGACCGCGCCGAGCGATTCCGACCTCATCCAGTTCGTCATCGGCGAATCGCGCTTCCTCGACCGGCGGCAATTCGACGAGTGGCTCGACCTCTTCGCCGAGGACAGCCATTACTGGATGCCGCTCGAATGGGGTCAGACCGACCCGCGGCTCGTCGCCTCGCTTATGTATGAGGACAAGCTGCTGCTTCGAATTCGGGTCGAGCGCCTCAAGAGCGACCGCACGTTCAGCCAGAAGCCGCCGAGCCGCTCGCACCATCTGTTGCAGACGCCGCTGGTCGAGCGGCGCGACGACGCGGCAAACCTCTATGTCACCTGGACGCCGCTCCATTACGTCGAGACACGAGGCGACGATCAGATGCTGCTCGCCGCCTGGGCGACGCACCATCTCACCGTCATCGACGGCGCGCTCAAAATCCGGTTGAAGCGGGTCGATCTCGTCAATTGCGATGCGGCGTTTCCCAGCCTTCAGTTGTTCGTCTGACCGGGATGGCGAAAACCGCACGTCAATCCTATGACGGCGTCGCTGTCGCGGTGCCGGTGACGGTCCCCTACCGGCGCTATTCCATCAACAGCGCCCATTGGTGGATCGGCCGCGCGCTGCATGATCTCGTGACGCGCGCCGGCCTCAGCCCTCGCGACATCGACGGGCTTTCGGTATCGAGCTTTACGCTCGGCCCCGATACCGCGATCGGGCTGACGCAGCATCTGGGGCTCAGCCCGCGCTGGCTCGATCATGTGCCCTTGGGTGGCGCGTCGGGGGTGGTCGCGTTGCGCCGCGCCGCGCGCGCGGTACAGGCGGGCGATGCCGAGTTCGTCGCCTGTGTCGCCGGCGACACCAACCATGTCGATTCCTTCCGCAACATGCTGACGACGTTTTCGCGGTTCGCGCAGGATGCGGTCTATCCCTATGGCTCCGGCGGTCCCAACGCCAATTTCGCGCTCATCACCAGGCATTACATGAACCGCTATGGCGCGACGCGCGAAGATTTCGGCAAGATTTGCGTGGCGCAGCGCGACAACGCCCTCACCTTTCCCCATGCCTTGATGAAACAGCCGCTGACACTCGACGAGTATATGAATGCGCGCGCGATCTCCGACCCGATCCATCTGTTCGATTGCGTCATGCCTTGCGCCGGCGCCGAGGCATTCCTCGTTTGCCGCGAGGATGTGGCGCGCTCGCTCCATCTGCCGGCGGCGCGGATTCTTGGCACCATTGAGCGTCACAACGCCTTTTCCGACGATCCCGTGCAGTATCGCGGCGGCTGGGCGCTCGATCTGGACGAGCTTTATGGCATGGCCGGCATCACGCCCGCTGATGTCGATTTCCTTCAGACCTATGACGATTATCCCGTCATCTGCATGATGCAGATCGAGGATCTGGGCTTCTGCAAGAAAGGCGAAGCCGCGGAATTCGTCCGCGCCCATAGCCTGACCTGGGACGGGACGTTCCCGCACAACGTCTCGGGCGGGCAGTTGTCGGTCGGACAGGCCGGCGCCGCGGGCGGCTATCTCGGCCTCGTCGAGGCGCTGCGCCAGGTGACAGGACAAACCATTGGCGCGGCGGTGCCGGATGCACGGATCGGCCTCGTTTCCGGCTTCGGCATGATCACCTATGATCGCGGCCTTGCGAGCGGCGCCGTTTTGCTTCAAGGAGCAAACGCATGACCGAACCCTTGACGAAGCCGAAACGCAAGGACCCCCTCAAGAAGACGCGACAGCCGCTCCTGCCGCTGAAGACGCGCAGCCGCACCGCGCAGGGCCTGACCGCGGCGGCGGCGGAGGGACGTTTCGCCCTTCAGGTGTGCGGCGATTGCCACGAAATCATCTATCCGCCGCGCGATGCCTGTCCCAAATGCCTGTCGCCGCGCCTGCCGTTCGAGGATGTGCCGAACGGCGGCAGGCTGCTCGCCGAGACCACGATCCGCACCTCGATCGATGTCTTTTTTCGCGAGCGCATGCCGTGGCGGGTCGGGGTCGTCGTGCTCGATTGCGGCCCCTCCATCGTGACCCATCTTCATGGCGATGTGCGTGAGGGGGCGCGCGTGCGGCTGGCGTTGAAGCTCGACCGCAGCGGCGAGGCGGTGGCGATCGCGCTTCCCGAACAGGATACGCTTCACATGGCCGACGATCCCGAATGGCGCGAGCTGACTTGTGATCCGAAATTCCGGCGCGTTCTCATCAGCGATGGGCGCAATGCCGTCGGCCAGGCGATGGCAAAGGCGATGTCCGCGGCAGAGGCGGGCATCATCTTCGTCGGCATCGCCGATCCGTGGAAGCCATTCCCGGGCGAGGCGAGTTTGCGCGAAATTCCGCGGGTCGAGATCGTGCCGCTCGACATGACGGACAGCGTCTCGGTCGAGGACATTGCCGGCGAGATCGGTGGCCGCGTCGATATCCTTATCAACACGGCGGAGCATGTCCGCGCCGGCGGCCTCATCGAGCGCAAGGGCCTCAACGTGGCGCGGGAGGAGATGGACATCCGCTATCTCGGCCTGACGCGCCTCGCCCAAGCCTTCGGCCCGACCCTGCGTGCCCGCGGCGCCGATGGCGTCAATTCCGCCGCGGCGCTCGTCAATCTCTTGTCGGTCTTTGCATTGATGAACTGGCCGGCGTTCGGCGCCTTTTCGGCGACCGAGGCGGCATGTCTTTCGGCGGCGCAGTGCCTGCGCGCCGAACTGCGCCCCGGCGGCGTCAAGGTGGTGAACATGTTCTTCGGCCCACTCGACACCGAATGGTACCAGACCGTGCCGCCGCCCAAAGTGACACCGGCGGCGCTCGCCAATGCGACGATCGATGCGCTGCGCCGCGGCCTTGAGGATGTCTATGTCGGCGACATCGCGAACGATGTGCGCGGACGGCTCGCCACCAATCCGAAGGCACTCGAACGGGAGCTTGGCACATGAGCGGCAACAGGAAGGGCGCCCTCACCGCCGACCTCCTCGGCCTCGCCGCCGCGGTTGCGACTGGCGAGGTCAAGGTGATCGATTTGACCCACACCCTCGCGCCGGAATTTCCGACCATCGTCATGCCGCCGGAACTCGGCCAATGCGCGCCGTTCCGGATGGAGGAAATCTCGCGCTATGACGAGCGCGGGCCGGCCTGGTACTGGAACAATCTCTCGATGGGGGAGCATACCGGTACGCATTTCGATGCGCCGATCCATTGGGTCTCGGGCAAGGATCTGCCGAACAATTCGGTCGATACGATCCCGGTCTCGGCGTTCATCGCGCCGGCATGCGTCATCGACATCAGCAAGCAATCGGCGGCCAATCCCGATTATGAGCTTTCCGTCGCCGATATCACGGCGTGGGAGGCGAAACATGGCCGCATCCCGGCGCGCAATTGGGTGCTGCTGCGCACCGACTGGTCGAAGCTGCCTTATCGCGATTACGCCAATATGGGCGATGACGGCGCACATTCGCCGGGCCCCTGCCCCGAAGCGGTCAAATGGCTGGTCGAGGAGCGCGATGTCCATGGTTTCGGCACCGAGACGATCGGCACCGATGGGGGGCAGGCCAATCATTTCAATCCGCCCTATCCCGCGCATTACTACATGCATGGCAAGGGCCGTTACGGCCTCCAATGCCTCACCAATCTCGACCTCCTGCCGCCGACCGGCGCGGTGATCTTCGCCGCGCCCTTGAAGGTGCGGAAGGGATCGGGCAGTCCGCTCCGCGTCCTTGCCCTGGTAGCCGGGACATGAGCGCGCCGTCGGGCACCGCGATCGTCACCGGCGGCGGGGCCGGCATCGGCGCCGCGATCGTCGCGCGATTGCTGGATCGCGGCTTCGCCGTCATCTCTCTCGCCCGCGAAAAGCCGGCGCTATCGCATCCGCGGCTCGAAGCGATCGAGATCGATCTCATCGACATCACCGCGACGCAACGCGTCGCCGCCGATATTGCGGCACGGCACCAGGTATCGCATCTCATCCATTCGGCCGGCGTGACGCGGCACAAGCTCATCGACGAAGCGACCGCCGAGGATGTGCAGAACCTCGCGCAGCTCCATCTCGGTGCCGCCCTCATCCTGTTGCAGGCGTCGCTCCCCGGCATGAAGGAGAGGCAATTCGGCCGCGTCGTCATGATCTCGTCGCGCGCCGCGCTTGGCACGATTGGCCGCACCGCCTATTCCGCAACCAAGGCCGGCATCATCGGCATGGGCCGCACCTGGGCCTTGGAGCTCGCGCCCTTCGGCATCACGGTCAACATGGTGGCGCCCGGCCCGATCGCCGGCACCCGGATGTTTCACGAGATCGTGCCGGCCGGTAGCGAACGCGAGGCAAAACTCGCCGCGGCGATCCCGGTGAAACGGCTTGGCCGGCCGGAAGACATCGTCAATGCCGTCATGTTTTTTGCGGCGCCCGAATCGGGCTTCGTCACCGGCCAGACTTTGTTCGTCTGCGGCGGATCGAGCATCGGCAGCCTCACCATCTGAAAGGAACGCCTTTCGTGAAGATCGCCGTTTTGGGAGGAGGCAACGGGTCCTTCGCGGCCGCGGGCGATTTTGCCCTTGCCGGCCATGAGGTACGCCTCTGGCGGCGCGACGGGGACGCGGTTGCCGCCCATCGCACGGCGGGCGGCACCATCGGCGTCATCGATTATCGCGGCCGGCAAGAGGCGCGGCCGGCGCTCATCACCGATGAGATCGGCGCGGCGGTCGCGGGCGCGGCGCTCATCCTCTGTCCTGTGCCAGCCTTCGCGCAAGAGGCGATCGCGTCGGCCCTCGCGCGCCATTTGGCGGATGGCCAAATCGTATTCCTGCCGCCGGGTACGTTCGGTTCGGTCCTGATGGCGAAGATCGTGCGCGAGGCCGGCAATCATGCCGACGTCGCCTTCGCCGAGAGCGGCACGCTACCTTGGCTCTGCCGCAAACAGGGGCCGTTCGAGGTGCGCATCTCAGCCCGTGGCAAGCGGCTGCCGACCGGCGTGTTTCCGATGCGTCGCGCGACGCACGCGCTCGATATCATTAACCGCGCATTCCCCGGTGTGATCGAGCCGTGCGGCGACGCGCTCTCGGGGGCGCTGATGAATGCGGGGGCCGTCATTCATCCGCCGCTCATCACCATGAATGCGGCGCCGCTCGAACATTTCGAACGGTGGGATATTCATCAGGAGGGCACGCAGCCCGCGGTCCGCCGTGTCACCGACGCGCTCGATGCCGAACGCATCGCGCTTCGCATCGCGCTCCAATATCCGCCGCCGCACTTTCCGCTCGCTCACCATTATGCGAGGGAGGGCGAGGAATGGATGTACGGTCGCGGATCGCATGACAAGCTGACCGAATCGGGCGATTGGCGGGAGCATATCGTCCTTACCGAGCATCGCTATATGCGGGAGGATGTGGCGCTCGGCCTTGCCCTTTTGTCCTCGCTCGCGCGCCTCGCCAGGGTTGAGGCCCCGCTCATCAACGGGTTTCTTGCCATCGGTGCGGCGATTTGCGGCGAAGATTTCGCGGCGACCGGACGCAGCCTCGCCAGCATCGGTCTCGGCGATCTGGACCTGACCGCGCTCCAAAATTTTCTCGACCGGGGTTTCGCGTGAAGCCGCGCATTGCCGCCATCGGCGCCGGACGCATGGGTCGCGGGATCGCCATCGTCTTCGCCTATGCAGGATATGAGGTCGCGCTGATCGACGTGAAGTCGCGCGACGGTGATGATTTCGCCAGACTCGCCCGGGAAGCGCGCGACGAGATACGCGATACTCTGGCAACGCTCTCCGGTCTTGGCCTCTTCGCCGAGCGCGATGTCGACCGCATCTTGGCGCGGGTGCGGATCGATGCCGAGGCCGATACCGCCGTGGCATTGAGCACGGCCCAGTTCGTCTTCGAGGGCGTGCCGGAGATCGTCGCACTGAAGCGCGAGATTCTGGCGCGGATATCGCCGCTCGCACCGGCGGAGGCGATCATCGCCTCCACCACTTCCACGATCCTCGTGGAGGAATTGGCCGATGCGGTCGTCCGTCCCGAGCGGTTCCTCAATGCGCATTGGCTGAACCCGCCCTATCTCGTACCGCTCGTCGAACTCTCGCCCGGGGTGGCGACGGACCCAGCAGCAACGGCAAGTTTGCGGCATATTCTGGAAGAAGTCGGCAAAGTTCCGGTCGTTTGCGCGGCGTCTCCGGGCTATATCGTGCCGCGCATCCAGGCGCTCGCCATGAATGAAGCGGCCCGCATGGTCGAGGAAGGCGTCGGGAGCGCCGAGGACATCGACAAGGCGGTCAAATTCGGCTTCGGCTTTCGCTTCGCCGTATTAGGGCTGCTCGAATTCATCGATTGGGGCGGTGGCGATATCCTCCACTATGCGAGCGAATATCTGACGCAAGCGCTTGACGATCCGCGCTATGCCGCGCCGCCGATCATCCGGCGCAACATGGCGGAAGGAAGGATCGGCCTCAAGACCGGCCAGGGCTTTTTCAATTACGAGCGCATCGATGTCGATGCCTATCGGGCCGATCGCCTCGCCGCCTTCGTCGCGCTGCTGCGGCATTTCGGGCTGGCACGGCCGCCGGAGCTATCCTGATGCAAGAAGACCGTCTTCGGGCGCTACCTTTTTCTCCGGAGGAGCGATGCCTTCCCGCGTTGCTGCGCCGCCAGGCGGAACGATTCGGCGACAAGCCCCTGGTCGCGGCCGGCGCCTGGCAAGCGAGCTTTGGGGAAGCGCCCGTCATCGCCGCGCGGGCGGCGGGACGCCTTCTGGCCGCCGGCATCAAACCCGGCGACCGGGTCGCGCTCATCTCTTCCAACCGGCCCGAGTTCATCGAGACGATGCTCGGTTGCGGCTGGCTTGGTGCGATCCTGGTGCCAATCAATGTCGCGTCGCGCGGCGCGCAGCTTCAGCATATTCTCGGCAATTCGGCGGCGCGACTCCTGGTGATCGAAGCCGAATTCCTGTCGTCGCTCGATCACCTCGATCTCGCCGCCTTGCCACTTGAAGCCATCTGGCTCATCGACGCGCCCGGCGAGGGCGTAACGCCACCCGCGATCGCGCGATCAATGCCGCCGCTTGGCGCGGCCGTCGATACAGCCTCGCCCCGGCCCGAGGATTTGTTCGCGGTGCTCTACACTTCCGGCACGACCGGGCCGTCGAAGGGCGTCTGCTGCCCTCACGCACAATATTTTTGGTGGGGCGTCCATACCGCGCATCTCCTCGGCATTGACGCCGACGACGTGCTGTGCACGACCCTGCCGCTGTTCCACACCAACGCGCTCAACACGTTTTTCCAGGCACTAATCACCGGCGCAACCGCGATCTTTGAGCCGCGCTTTTCCGCATCGCGTTTCTGGGATGGGCTGACGCGGCGCGGCGCCACCGTGGCCTATCTGCTTGGCGCCATGGTGCCGATCCTGCTGTCGCGCCCGCCCGATCCCAAGGAACGGGCGCACCGCGTCCCAATCGCGCTGGCGCCCGGCGTGCCGGGCCATTTCCACGAAGAGTTTACCCGGCGCACCGGTATTCATCTTCTCGATGGCTATGGCTCGACGGAGACCAACTTCGTCATCGGCACCGGGATCGAAGGGCAGCGGCCCGGACTCATGGGCCGCGTCTGCCCCGGCTTCGCCGCGCGCATCGTCGATGACCGGGATCGCGACGTTGCCGATGGCGGGCAGGGTGAACTCATCCTCAGCGCGGATGAGCCGCTTGCCTTCGCCAGGGGCTATTTCGCGGCGCCGGAAAAGACCGCCGAGGCCTGGCGCGACGGCTGGTTCCATACCGGCGACCGGGTGATCCGCGATCGCGACGGCTATTTCAAATTCGTCGATCGGCTGAAGGACGCCATTCGCCGGCGCGGCGAGAACATCTCCTCATTCGAGGTTGAGCAGGTGTTGTTGAGCCATCCCGAGGTCGCGACAGCCGCCGTGTTTCCGGTCCGCTCTGACCTCGCCGAGGATGAGGTGATGGCCGCGATAGTGCTGCACTCGGGCGGCGTGCTCGACGCCGCCGACCTTGTGCGTTTCTGCGCGCCGCGCATGCCCTATTTTGCGGTGCCGCGCTATATCGAGTTTTGCGATACCCTGCCGGCGACGGAAAGCGGCAAGATTCAGAAGTTCAAGCTGCGCGAGCGTGGGGTGACAGCCGCGACCTGGGACCGCGAGGCGGCGGGGATCAAGATTCCGCGGCGCTGACCGGCGCTTGCCAGTCGGGCGCGACGAGACGGCGGCGTCCGTCGCGGGTGAGGCGCGCCCCCGGCTCATCAAGCGCGTCCCGATCCCAGAGCTGACACGTCACGGGCTTATGCTTCTGGTCCAAACCCTCGCAATAATTGGTGTATTCGCAGCGTCGCACCTGATCGCCGAGACCGAGTTCGATCTTGCGGAACCAATCAGGATCGGCGAGCGACTGTCGTGCCGCGCCGACGATGTCGCAGACGCCCTCCACCAGCGCCCGCTCCGCCATCTCAAAATTATGGATGCCGCCGGTACAGACGATCGGCACAGCGAGACCGGCGGCATGCACCGCGTCGCGGATCGTCTTGGTCGGCGCCATGTTGCGGCCGAAGGGCCCCCGCTCGTCCGAGAGATATTGCGGCATGCATTCATAGCCGCTGCGCCCGGTATAGGGATAGGCGGCGGCACCGACCGCCGGCTGCTTCGCGTCGTCGAACTTGCCGCCGCGGGAGGTCGAGAGGAAATCCATCCCCGCCCGGGCGAATTCGACACCGAAATAGGCCGCATCGTCGAGGGTGCTGCCGCCCGCGATGCTTTCCTCGGCAAGGAAGCGGCAGCCGATGGCATAATCCTGTCCGACCCGGCGGCGCACCGCATCGTAGACTTCGAGCGGCAGGCGCACCCGATGTTCCCGCGGCCCCCCATACCCGTCGTTACGATCGTTGGTGGCCGACAGGAACGACGCCATCGTATAGGCATGGGCGTAATGCAACTCGACCCCATCGAAGCCGACGCGACGCGCCCGCTCGGCGGCATCGGCAAAGAGATCGGGCAACACCGTCGGCAGAGAGGCGATCTGGCGCAACGCCATGTCGGTTACGTGCTCGCGATAGCCCGACTCCAGCGCCTCCCATTCGCCGGCCGTCAGCACGCCGCGCAATTCCGCCGGCGAGAGCGCCATCAAACGGGCGCGGATTTCGTCGTCGCTGAGCCGCTCGCCGAGCGCTCGGCGGTGCCCCTCGGTGATGCCCAGGAATTGCGTCAGGAAACGGCCGCGCTCGGGACGCCGGCGGATCGCGAGAAAATCGATGATCTGAATGAAGAGCCGGGTCTCGCCACCGCTTTCACGCCGCACCGTCTCGACCAGCTTTTGAAGTCCGGGGAGAAAACGGTCGTGGCCGATGCGCAGCAAGGGGCCGCTCGCGATGTCCCGGATGCCGGTCGCTTCGACCACCATGGCACCGGGACGGCCGCGCGCGAACCGCGCATACCAGTCGAGGACCTCGTCGGTGACGAAACCCTCTTCGGTCGCGCGCCACGGCACCATGGCCGGCACCCAGGTCCGCTGCGCCAGCGTGATCGGCCCCACGGTGACCGGCGAGAAGAGACGCGAGGCGGCTGCTTCCGCTCGGCTCGGTATTCGGCCGGCGGCGGGGCTGTATCGGATGCGCTGTTCCGGTCTCCACATATCGCAGGATTACCTGACGGATCGAAGGGATGAGTACAGGTCAGGTGGCACCGAAGAGGGGGCTTCGTCAAGCGGGCCTGGTCGCAACATTCGTGGGGTTTGGCCCTCGCGCATGAGGTTTGGCCCTGGCGGCGATCAGGCCCTGTTCGATCATGTCAGGAATCGTAGCTGACGGCGGCGGTGAACGGGACATCGAGCCTCGCGCGGCCGTCGAGGAAGGCGAGTTCGATGATGCAGGCGGCGGCCGCCACCTCACCGCCGACGAGGCGCACGAGCTGGATCGCCGCCCCGAGCGTGCCACCGGTGGCAAGGAGATCGTCCACCACCGCGACGCGCTGACCCGACTTTACCGCATCGGCTTGAATCTCGATGGTGTCGGTGCCGTATTCGAGATCGTAGGTATGGGGAATGATGCCGCCAGGCAGCTTGCCTTTCTTGCGCACCATGACGAAACCGCAACCGAGGCGATAGGCCAGGGGCGCCGAAACCAGGAAGCCGCGTGATTCAATGCCGACCAGGAGGTCCGGTCGATACGGCCGCAACGTCTCGGTCAAGAAATCGACCGTCTTGCGCCACGCCTCGGCATGCGCCAAAAGAGTGGAAATGTCGTAGAACAGGATCCCCGGCCGGGGGAAGTCCGGAATTCCGCGTATGTGTTGCTTCAAATCCATTTGCGTGTCTCCGCCGACACTGTAGCCGACCGGACACGCCTGAACAGCAGCTTATTTGCCTGAATCTTGCCGGAATCCTGCATCACGGTAGAGTGCTCGGATGGTCGAGGTCCTGAGTTTCATCGAGCGGCACGAGGCCGCCGGCGCCACCGTGCTGGCGGCGCGCGGTCGCTGGCGGGTCGACAGCGCCGAGCCGCTCGATCGCGCCCTGGCCGCGCTCGGCCGGATGCCGCCCGGCCCGGTGCGGTTCGATCTCGGCGGTATCGAGGCGCTCGACACGGTCGGCGCGTTCATGTTGCTGCGCACGGCACGCGCGCTCAACGCCGCCATCGAGAACGTGCCGCCGGCCGCCGCCACCCTCTTGGAGCGGGTCGGCAAGTCGCTCGCGCCCGAACCGGCCCAGCCGCGGCACCATTATCCCCATTTCGATGTCATCGGCTGGTTCGAACATCTCGGCCAACGCAGTGCGCACATCGCCGAAAATGGGTGGGAGCTCCTCGGATTCTTCGGCGTGGTAGTGGTCGCGGCGGGACGCCTCGTGATGCACCCGTCGCACCTACGTCCCCTTGCCGTGCTGGCGCAGGTGCAGCGCAGTGGCTGGGCGGCGCTCCCGATCGTCGGCCTGCTGTGTTTTCTGATCGGCGTCGTCATCGCCTATCAGGGGGCCGACCAGCTCGCCCAGTTCGGCGCCCAGATCCTGACCGTCAATCTTCTCGGCATCACCGTGCTGCGCGAACTCGGCGTCCTCATCACCGCGATCATCGTGGCGGGCCGTTCCGGCAGCGCCTTCACCGCCGAGATCGGCGCGATGAAGGTGAATGAGGAGATCGACGCGCTCCAGGTGCTGGGGCTCGACCCGATCGAGGTGCTGGTGATGCCGCGCGTCATCGGCCTGTTGATCGCGCTGCCCCTGCTCACCTTTTTCGGTGATTTCGTCGCGATCCTGGGCGGCGGCGTGATGTGCTGGGTGGCGCTCGGCATCACCCCGCCGGTATTCCTGGCCCAGCTCCACAGCGCATTCTATCCCCTGACCTTCTGGCTCGGCGTCATCAAGGCGCCGTTCTTCGCCTTCGTCATCGCCATGGTCGGCTGTCATTCCGGGCTTCAGGTCGAGCGCAGCGCCGAAAGCGTCGGCCGCTTCACCACCGCCTCGGTGGTGCGCTCGATCTTCCTCGTGATCGTGATCGATGCCGCCTTCTCCATTCTGTTCGCCGAGTTCCATGTCTAAGCCCGGGCGCGACCGCAACGGCGCCGGCCATGGCGACGGCACAGATTGCGTCGTCCGGGTGCGCGGCCTCGTCACCCGGATCGGCGGCCACGTCATCCATGACGGCATCGATCTCGAGGTTCGACGCGGCGAGGTCCTGGGCGTGGTCGGCGGCTCCGGTGCCGGCAAGTCGGTGCTGCTGCGCACCATCGTCGGCCTCAACCGGCCGGTGGCCGGCACCATCGAGGTGTTCGGCCAAGAGCTCAACCGACTGTCGGAACGCGAGCGCCACGCGATCGAGGCACGCTGGGGCGTGCTGTTCCAGGACGGCGCCTTGTTCAGCTCACTCACCGTTGCCGAGAACATCGACGTGCCCTTGAAGGAGCAATATGATCTGCCGCACCATCTCTTGACCGAGATCGCCGCGCTCAAACTGTCGCTGGTCGGGCTCGCCCCGGAGACGGCATCGCTCTATCCCGGCGAATTGTCCGGCGGCATGCGTAAGCGCGCCGGGCTCGCCCGGGCGCTCGCGACGGACCCGTCGCTGCTGTTCCTCGACGAGCCGACCGCCGGGCTCGATCCGGTCGGCGCCGGCGATTTCGACAAACTGATCGGCGATCTCCGGGCCAGCCTTGGCCTCACCGTGGTGATGGTGACGCACGACCTCGATTCGCTGGTGGCGATTTGCGACCGGATCGCCGTTCTCATCGACAAGCGTGTTAAAATTGGCACAATGGCGGAGCTGGTCCGCGATCCGCATCCGTGGCTGCAAGCCTATTTCCGCGGGCCGAGGGGGCGTGCCGTTGTCGACCGAGGGGTCGGGGATCGAGGCTGAGGGGGCATCCGGATGGAAACTCGGGCCAATTACGTGGCTGTCGGCGCGTTCGTGCTGATCCTGCTGGTGGGCGCGGCCGGGGTTCTGTTATGGCTGGTTGGCGGCCAGTTCAACGCCCATGTCGCCTATTACGAGATCAGCTTCGAGGGGTCGGTGGCGGGGCTCGCCAAGGATTCGCCGGTTCGCTACAACGGCATTCAGGTCGGCAAGGTGTCACAGATCGGCATCGACGAACTCAATCCCAACCACGTCCGCGTGATCGTGGCGCTCGATCCCACCACCATCATCCGTTCCAACGCGATGGCAACGCTGGCGATGCAGGGCCTCACCGGCGGCTCCTATATCGAGATCGGAGGCGGCACCGCGGGCGCGCCGCCGTTTCCGCACCGGGAAGAACCGCCCTATCCCTTCATCCACTCCGAATCCTCGGGCCTGCAAAGCATCTTCTCCAAGGCGCCCGAGGCGTTGAAACGGCTCCTCGTCATCGAAGACAGAATCCAGGACATCCTCAATGCCCGCAACCGCGCCGCGATTACTGAAACGCTCGGCAACATGCGCAATCTGAGCCGCAATCTGGCCGCGCACACGAAGGACATCGACGCCATTCTCGCCAATACCGCCGATGCGTCCCACGCGCTCGATGGCGCCGCGAAATCGATCGACCGCCTCACTGGCAAGACCGAAACCGCCGTGAATCGTGCCGATCAGTTGATCGCCTCGGCCAACCGCCTCGTGAAGCATACCGACAAGGCGGTGGAGGAAAACCGGCCGGGCCTCAAGAACCTGACTTCGCGCGGGGTGAACCAGCTCATCCGCCTCATCAGCAACGCCAACGATCTCATGGTGAAGTTCGGTCGTGTCGCCGACGAGTTGCAGCGCAATCCGTCGCGTTTCCTGTTCGGCGGGCATCAGGCCGGGTATCGACCGCAATGACCCCGATGTATCCAACGCGGCGCGCGCTGGTGGCGGCGCTGGCCCTCCTGCCGGCGGGTTGCAGCGGTATTCTTGGCGGCGGCGGACCGCCGCCCAGCCTCTACGCCCTGACCGCGCTCGATCGCTTTCCGCGCGATTGGCCCAAGGTGCGGCTGCAATTGCTGGTCGACCGGCCGAGCGCGTCGGCCGCGCTCGACACCAAGCGCATCGCGCTGCGCCGCAACGAGCTCAGCTTCAATTATTTCGCCAATGCCGACTGGGCGGATTCGGTGCCGTCCATGGTACAGGCGCTGCTCGTCGATTCGCTCCAGCGTTCCGGCCATGCCACGGCGGTGTCGCGCGACACCATGGCGATTCGTGGCGATGTCGAGCTGCGTATCGATATGCGGCATTTCGAGGCCGATTACGCAACCGGCCACACCCGCCCCGTGGTGCGGATCGAATTCGGGCTGATGCTGGTTCGGGTCAGCGACCGCTCGACCATCGCGACGCGCACCGTGGTCGCGACCCGTGCGCCCCGCGCCAACACCGTCCCCGCGGTGGTCGCCGCCTTCAACCGCGCCTTGCATGAAGCGATGGTCGAGACCATCGGCTGGACATTGAAGCGCGCCGCCGCGGCGCATGTGCCGCGCGGGTCATGATCGATCTGACCCGTCTTGACCGTGACGAGATTGCCGGGATCGATGAGGCCGGCCGCGGGTTTCTGGCCTCGCAACACCGGATCGCCGCCGCGGCCGACGGCATCATCGGCCTGGTGTTGGGCGGCACGACCCCGGGCACGATCGCCGAAGGACCCCATTATCCCCTGGGCGAGGTCTATGACCCCTTGAGCCATGCCCAGTATTTCTATCACCGCCATGCGACGCGCGGGACCGGAAGAAACCCGGCGCCGCCGCACGAGCATGGCCATTTCCACACCTTCATGCGGCCGCGCGGGATGCCGCCCGGCACGCGCCCCCTGGTGATGCCGGAACTCGCGATCGCCGATGCGCCGTCGCGGCCGCTCGACTCGATGTCGCCGCCGGCACCCCAACCGAACCAGGGCGACGACAACGACAAGTTCAGCCATCTGGTGGCGGTCGCTCTAGACGCCTCGGGCGCGCCGACGCGGCTCTTTACCACCAACCGCTGGGTCACCGGCGAGACCTGGTACGTCGCCGAGGATGTCATCGCCATGCTCGACGGCTTCACCGCCGGGCTGTCGCGGCCGGAAGCCCCGCTCGGCCAATGGCTCGCGGCGTTGCTGCGGCTCTATCACCCGGACATCGCCGATCTGCTGCGCGCCCGCGATGCCGCGGTGATGGGCTGGCGCCGGCGCCGGCGCGGCAAGATCCATGTCTTCGAGGATCAACGTCTCGAGATCCCGTCCTCGATCGAGATCGATCCCGACGACCGGTTACGCCACCTTGGCGCCATGCGGGGTTGGGCGAACTCCGTGCCGAACCCGACCTAGATTAATACCGCATCCCGATCAGCATGACTCGTCGAGATGCGGTATCGCGAGCAAGTGCGAGCGCGCGCCCCATGGCGCGGAGCCAAGCGCGCGGATGCGCGCGCCGGCGATTGAGGTCCCACAGAGCCGAACCACCGGTTCGGATCAGTGGGATTTGGCATAAGGCATTCTAGAGCGATTTTCGTTGCACTTGAATCATCGCCATTTCCGTCACCCGCGGGCTTGACCCGCGGGTCCATCGATGGATCGTAGGGTCAAGCCTGGCGATGACGAACAAGGGATGCGCACCTCGAGCCGAATGCCGCTCTAGAAGTCGAGATCGGCGTAATGCTTGGGTGGCGGGGCGCCGGGGATGTGATCGGTCAGAATGCCCCGGAAGGAGGGCCGCGACTTCACCCGGGCGTACCATTCCTTTGCCGGCTCGTTGTCGTCCCAGGGGACATCGCCGATATAGTCGAGCGCCGACAGATGCGCCGCCGCGCTGACATCGGCGAGCGAGAAATGCTCGCCCGCAAGCCACCGCCGCCGTTCCACCAGCCAGCCGATATAGTCGAGATGATGGCTAAGATTGGCCTTGCCGGCGCGGATCGCGAGCGAGTTCGGCTCGCCGAAGCCGAGGAACCGTTTCATCATCTTTTCGCCGACGAGATTGTCGGTGACTTCGGTATTCATCTTGATATCGAACCAGGCGACGAGGCGGCGCACCTCGGCTCGGTCCAAGGGATTGATGCCGAGCAGCAGCTTGTCGCGATAAACCTCGTCGAGGAATTCCGCGATCGCCCCGGAATCGGCAAGGACGGCGCCGTCCGGCTCGATCAGCACCGGCACTTCGCCCGCCGGATTGAGGGCGAGGAACTCGGGCCGCCGCTCCCACACGCGCTCGACCTTCATGGTGAAGTCGAGTGATTTCTCGGCCAGGGCAATCCGGATTTTGCGGCACTGAGGCGATAGCCAAATGTGATAGAGGATCCGCATGGCTCGGCGAATCTAAGGCCGATTCGGGGATATTGAACAGGCCGGTATGATGCCTGCGGCACCGGCGCCTCGGTCGGGGGACCTCCGGCCGGCGGTCAAGGGCTTGCCGTCTCCGTCATCGGCGCGAAGCGGCCGCCGCGGCGGAAGCGGTCAAGATAGGTCGGCAGCACCAATCCCAGCGCGGTCGGCGTCACCCCCAAGGTCTCGAGCCCAGGCATGTCGGCCGCCACGACATTGTCGATCCCGAGCAGCGTCACCTGATCGGGCGTGAGCGGCGGGTCCGGCATCAATTGGAGGAAGTAGGCACCGAACGAAGCCAGGCTCGCCGGCACCGGCAACAACAATCGCGAGCGGCGAATTTCGTGCAGCAGCCGCTCCATCATCTCGCGGAAGGTAAGCACCTGCGGACCGCCGAGCTCATAGGTTCGGCCTTCGGAGTCCTTGCGCTCCAATGCGGTTACGACGGCATCGGCAACGTCGCCGACGAAAACCGGTTGGAAGCGCGTCGTCCCGCCGCCGATCAGCGGCAGCGCCGGGGTCATCCGCGCCAGCGCCGCGAAGCGGTTGAAGAAATTGTCATCGGGTCCGAACACCAGCGACGGGCGAAAGATCGTCGCGCCGGGAAAGGCGGCGCTGACCGCGGCCTCGCCCGCCGCCTTGGATTGGGCATAGCGCGAAGGCGATGTCGGGCTGGCACCGATGGCCGAGACATGGGCGAACCGGCGCACGCCGAATTCCCGTGCCAGCCGTGCGAGGAGGGCCGGCCCGCGATGATGGACGAGATCGAAACGGTTGCGGCCTTGCTCGGTGACAATGCCCGCCGCGCAGATCACGGTGTCGCTGCCATCCACCAGTTGCGCCAGCGCCGCCTCTTCCCCAAGCCCGATATCGATGGTCGCGATCTGGCCGACATCGCCCATCGGCCGCAGAAATCCCGCGCTGATTGCATGCGGCGACGCGACGGCGATGACGGCACCGCGCGCCGCCATCCGCTTGACGATCTGACGGCCGATAAATCCGGCGCCTCCAATGATGGTTACGCGTCGATTCCTCATGATCTACATGTATACCTTAGAGCGAGACGGGAGGCGAGCCTTCGCGGCGATGAGCGCGTCGAATTCGGCCTTGCGCCGCGCCGGCACGTCATTGACATCGGGACCGCCGGTCTTTAATCACTGGCCCGCAACCCCCGGTGCCCTGGTGGCGGAATTGGTAGACGCGCAGGTTTCAGGTACCTGTGGCCGAAAGGTCGTGGAAGTTCGAGTCTTCTCCTGGGCACCATCCCGCCGCTCCCGGGCACCATATCGACGCCGCATGTCATGACCGGTCAAAAATCTCAACAGCCCAACATCACCCTCCACCACGGCGACCTGCCGGCCGAGATCGCGTTCGGCGGCAGCGTCGCCATCGACACCGAGACCCTCGGCCTCGATCCGCTTCGCGACCGCCTGTGTCTCATTCAACTGTCGGCCGGCGATGGCAGCGCCCATCTCGTCCAGTTCGCGCCGGGCGAGTTCGCGGCGCCGCGGCTCAAGGCCCTGCTCACCGATCCGGCGACCCTCAAAATCTTCCATTTCGCCCGCTTCGATGTGGCGATGCTGAAGCGGTATCTCGGGGTGCGGACGACGCCCGTTTATTGCACCAAGATCGCCTCCAAGCTGGTGCGGACCTATACCGACCGCCATGGCCTCAAGGATCTGTGCCGCGAGTTGCTCGGCATCGAGCTTGCCAAGGAGCAGCAATCCTCCGACTGGGGCCAGCCGAAGCTGACGCCGGAGCAGTTGCGCTATGCCGCCTCGGACGTGCTGCACCTCCATGCCTTGAAGGCAAAGCTCGACCGCATGATCGAGCGCGAGGGCCGCGGCGCGCTGGCCCAGGCGTGCTTCGATTTCCTGCCGATCCGGGCCGAGCTCGACCTCGCCGGCTGGTCCCGGCAGGACATCTTCGAGCATTGAGAATCCAACGGCCGGGTCCATTTGATTTCATGACGGTAGCCGGGCATAGTTGGCCGTTCCCCGGGCGGAAAGGAATGCCGACGCGGCGCCATGCCGGCACGGAAAGGCGGGAGATGCTGACCACCACGGCCGATATCGAGGTCGCGCGGCGGGTTTTGCGTGCCGAGATTGCCGGCCTCGACGCGCTGATGGCCGCGCTCGACGACGCCTTTGCCGCGGCGGTGCGTCTCTTGGCCGATGTCGAGGATCGCGTGATCGTCAGCGGCATGGGTAAAAGCGGACATATCGCTCGCAAGGTCGCGGCGACGCTGGCTTCGACCGGGACCCCGGCCTTGTTCGTCCATCCGGCGGAGGCCAGTCATGGCGATCTCGGCATGATCGGGCCGCGCGATGTGGTACTGGCGCTGTCGAATTCGGGCGAGACGGAGGAATTGACCGATATTCTCGCCCATACAAGGCGGTTTCGCATCCCGCTCATCGCGATGACCAGCGGTGCCGGCAGCACCCTTGCCGGCGCGGCCGATGTCAACTTATTGCTGCCGGCCGTGCCGGAGGCCTGCCCGATGGGCCTCGCGCCGACCTCCTCGACGACGATGATGCTGGTGTTGGGCGATGCGCTCGCGGTCGCGCTGCTCGAGCGCAAGGGATTCTCCCATCGCGACTATCGGGCACTTCATCCTGGCGGCAAGCTCGGCCGCAAGTTGGTCGAAGTCGCCGACCTCATGCATGGCGCGGAAGGGATGCCGCTCGTGCGGGTCGGCACCGGGATGGCCGACGCCATCATCATCATGACGCAGAAGAGCTTCGGCTGCGTCGGGGTGATCGACGTGGAAGGCGGCATCGTCGGCATCATCACCGATGGCGATCTGCGCCGCCATATGGGAAATGGTCTGCTCGCCTCGCCGGTCGAAGTGGTGATGAGCGCGCATCCGAAGACGATCCGGCCGCAGGCGCTGGCCCTCGAAGCGCTGGGCCTCATGAACGAGTTGTCGATCACCAGCCTGTTCGCGATCGACGAAGACCGGCGGCCCCTCGGTATTGTCCATATTCATGACTGCCTGCGCGCCGGGATCGCATGACCGAGATCACGCCCCGCCTAAAAATGGCGATGATGCGGGAATCGCGACCACCTTACGCCTCCCATAGCCGATTCGTCGCCACGGCAAAGCGCCTCATGCCGCTGATCGCGCTCGGACTCCTGGCGCTGGTGGTGGTGTGGCCACGGCTCGATAGCGGGCTTCAGCCGTTGCGTGGCCTCATCCATATCGATCCGCGCCTCGCGCACGATCTGCGCATGCTCCATGCCCGCTACAGCGGTGTTGATCGCAATGATCGACCCTATGTCATTACCGCCGCCGCCGCGGAGCAGCTTTCGAGCGATATCAACGGATCGATCGGGCTCGACGGCCCGACGGCCGATCTCGATACGGCGGATCACGGGTGGCTCGAAGTGCGTTCCAAGACCGGAACCTATCAGCCCAAATCGAAGATCCTCCGACTCTTCGGCAACGCTTCGATCTTTACCGATCGCGGCGACGAATTCCATAGCGAGACCGCGCGGGTCGATCTCGCCAAGAACACCGCCGAAAGTACCGATCCCGTGACCGGCCAAGGCCCGTTCGGCCAGGTCACCGCCCAGGGATTTCGGGTGCTCGACCGGGGAACCACGGTCATCTTTCTCGGCCATACCGATCTCGAACTCGAGCCTGCCGGGACACAGGCGCGGAAGTGATGCGGGTTCGCCGGCTGTTGTTCGCGACCCTCGGGTTTTCACTGCTGTTGATCGGCACGGCGGCGGCCAAGGAGACGCTCGGCCTCGGCGTTGGCCAGGGAACCAAGGGAGCGAGCGCCCTTCCCGTCCATATCTCGGCGGATAAGGGCATCGAATGGCGTCAGGCGCAGCAGGTCTATATCGCGCGCGGCAATGTCAAGGCGGTACGCGGCACGGTGACGGTCTATGCCGACGAGTTGCGGGCCTATTATCGATCCACGCCGAAACCCGGCGCGACCGCGGCCGCCGCCCGCGCCAATGGCTCGCGGACGCCGACCAGGCCGGCAAGGACCGGCAAGAATGCTGGTATTGATCTCGACGAAGGCGCGGGCGAGGTCTATCGACTCGACGCAACCGGCCATGTCCGGTTCGTCACGCCAACCGAAACCGCCTATGGCGACCACGCCGTCTACGATGTCGAGACGGCGCGCCTCCTGATGACGGGGCAGCATTTGAGGGCGGTGACGGCGCACGACACCCTCACCGCCCGCGACAGTTTCGAATGGTACGACAAGCGTCAGCTCGCGGTGGCCCGGGGTCACGCCGTCGATTTTCATGACGGCAAGACCATCGCCGCGGATACGCTGACGGCGACGATGTCTCACGAGCGCGGCCAGCCTGCCCATATCGCGCGGATCGATGCCGAGGGGCATGTCGTCGTGGTCGCGAGCGATCAGATCGCGCGCGCCAATTCGGGCGTCTATAATGCCGCGACCGGAATCGTCTCCCTCATTGGCGACGTCCGTTTGACAAGAGGAAGAAACGAATTGCGCGGCGCTTACGGCATTGTCGATCTGAACCGCAATATCGGGCGGCTGCTGCCGGCGCCGCCGGGAAGCCGCGCGATCGCCGGCTCGGCCTTGCGCGTCGAGGGCCTCATCATGCCCGACGCGCGGTCATCCGCGAGGCGCGGCTCGGGGGCAAATCCCGCACCGCCGCCACGCAAGCCCGCACCACCCGGCTCTCGCCCATGAGCAAGATCGATCCCAGCGCCCTGACCGTGCCGCCGCGGAAACCCCGACTGGTGTTGAGCAATCCCGGGTTGGTCGCGCTCAATCTCGGCAAGAGCTTCAAGAAACGATCGGTGCTGCGCGATGTCACGATCAGCGTCCAGCGTGGCGAGGTGGTCGGCCTGTTGGGACCCAATGGCGCCGGCAAGACCACCTGCTTCTATATCATTACCGGCCTCATCGCGCCGGATGTCGGCACGGTCTTCCTCGACCAATACGACATTACGGCCTTGCCGATGTATCGCCGCGCGCGTCTCGGTATCGGCTATCTTCCGCAGGAGGCCTCGATCTTCCGCGGCCTTACGGTCGAGGAGAATCTGCGCGCGGTGCTGGAGGTCGTCGAGCCCTCGCATGAGACGCGGGAAGCCCAGATCGATGAATTGCTGGCGGAATTCTCGATCACCCATCTGCGCCGGGCGCCGTCGCTGGCACTGTCGGGCGGCGAGCGGCGGCGCGTCGAGATTGCCCGCGCGCTCGCGACCGACCCCAAATTCATCCTCCTCGACGAACCCTTGGCCGGTATCGATCCGATCGCGCTCAACGACATTCGTGACCTCGTCGCCCATTTGAAAGATCGCGGCATCGGCGTTCTCATCACCGATCACAATGTCCGCGAGACGCTCGGCATCGTCGATCGCGCCTATATCCTCCATGAAGGCCGGGTGTTGCGCGAGGGCCCGCCCGCCGCGATCGTCAGCGATCCCGACGTGCGCCGCTTCTATCTCGGCGAGCGGTTCAGTTTCTGATGCTGACGCTCTATTTCGCCCCCGGATCGAGCTCGATGGCGCCGCATATCGCCCTTCATGAGATCGCTGTGCCGTTCGAGAGCCGGCCCGTCTCGTTCACGAAGGCGGAGACCCGCACGCCCCAATTCCTCGCCCTCAATCCTGAGGGCAAGGTGCCGACGCTGCTGGTCGATGGCCGGCCGCTGACCGAGGTGGCGGCGATCCTGTTCTATCTCGCGAAACGCTTTCCCGACGCCGATCTCCTGCCCCGCGACGATCTCGAAGCCGAGGCGCAGGCGATCTCCTGGATGTCGTTCACCGCGGCGACGCTCCACGGTGCGCGTGGCCGTGGTCCCGCGGAAGGATGCCGGGTATTTGGCCTTGCCGACCGGAAATTGGGAGATCGCGACTGGGTGCTCGGCCGCTATTCGATCGCCGATATCCATCTCTTCCGGCTCTATTGGCGCTTTCGGCCGCTGCTCGGCCTCGCGCCCGGCGATCTGCCGGCGCTCGATGCCCATTACGACCGGATGATGGCGCGGCCGGCGGTAGCGCGCACGATCGCGATCGAATCGGCAATCGGTTATGAGCTGCCGGGCCGGCCGGCGTCCCCGGCGGGCGACGGAACGAGGAACTGAATGGGGCCCTGGCGATCCTCAACCAGTTCGATTGACTCGACTCCGCTTCGGCGCTTTGACAGGCTTGCGATTGCCGATATATGCACTATTCGGCATTGGGGGCGTGTTCAATGCACGGCGGATGGCCTCATCGCGACGTTTTGCTATTTGATCCGTATCGTCACTCAAGCGACAGCCTCTGCTTAATTATGTAAATGCCTATTACCAGACAGCAGTTTCCTGGCAAATGGGAAGATGGCGCATGCATATTTTGTGGGTCGTTAGATAAAAAATCGGAAGAGCATTATTGGGGCCAATGGTTAGAAAACTATCTCCCTCCACGCCACCGTGGCACGACTCATTTATTTTCAGGAGGTACAATACGCAGATATTTTGAAAATGGTAAAATCGAATTCTACCCAGAACACAGAAAACCAGTATTGAATCCAAAAGCGGACCCCTCCAGACAATCCCTCAAGGTGGTCTGCGAGCGCTGTAATAATGACTGGATGAGCCGTCTCCAAAGCCGAGCCAAGCCAATATTGATTCGATATATTGAAGACGACTGGACACCTTTATCAAATTGGAGCGCACGATCTTTGGCCTCATGGATCACAATGTTTTGCATGGTCTATGAATTTGCAGATGCACCTTCTATTGGCATCTCACCACAGGAAAGAGAAGGGCTTAGATTGACTCTCGACCCGCTTCCAAATTGGAGAATTTGGGTAGGAAGATACCGCGACTTTGGACAATGGCATCGCAAGATCGTTCACAGGGCCATGAGTTCACGCCCTTTTGTCGGACCCCCCCATTTTGATACTCACATCACGACCTTCGCTCTTGGAAAACTCGTCATTCAAGCACTCAGTACTACAGATCGAAATCTTGCAATCAACTATACCGAGAGGGCCGAGATCAATCGCCTCGCTGTTTTGTGGCCCTTCGATAATAATATCTTTGTAAAACCGACTTGGGGGCTTAAGGATATTCATATCGACCGAATGGCCCAAGACTTGCACACTCTTGTCATCCAGCGAGCGCTGCGCTTGGCGGAACGGGGAATTGTTTACCGTTTCACGCCTTAGCTTCGACAGCGTGTCATTACGCTTCCATATTAGCCGTACAAACACCTCATATCAGTCTCACCACGCACGCTATGGATTAAATTCCAAGCCATAGGGCGCGACGTTCGCGGCTCGGAATTTAACCCACAGTGCGTGTTATGGGAGGTTATGCAATTTAGCAATTAGCGTTTAAAACAATTGACAAAAATACGCTTAATGCGGGATCGTGCCCTTCGCAAGTCTCTTCCACGAGCGGCCGGGCAAATGGGTAAGCGATATTCTCAGGCCACGGCTGGGGTATGCTTCCAGGGCATGAGTTGGTCGCGGCGTAAATT
>JBOHLV010000101.1:0-4707 GCA_050729815.1 Allostellaceae bacterium | reverse complement strand
CCTCATAGCCGCACGCGATCGCGAAGACGCGGGCACGGATCATGTCGGCGAGACTGTGGGTGATGCGGGCCGGATCGCGACGGTCGGGGAAACACCGGGCCAGCCTCTGCGCGATGCCCAGACGCCGATCAGCCATCGCCAGCAGCATTACGCCGCCATCCGAAGTGAGGCGTCCGCCGTCAAAGGCGGCGGTGACACTCTTGCGGCAAACGGCTGGAAACGAGAACGGCAGCAGACGATCGTCGATCATGGCGGGTGTGGCGCTCCGTGGTTGCGGATTGAGCCTGTCTCGACAACAGAATCATGCGCGCAATCAACGCTCTACGCTACATCCGCCAGCTCAAAATCACCGCCCGCAGTAGAGTCGAGGACGGGCGCGTGACCGCAAGCAATTACGGTACGGTTCCCGTCCCCGCTCATCAAACCGGACGTGCGGGTTACCCGCATCCGGCTTTCCGACTGGCTTCATGTCGAGGCTCACGGCGAGGCGCCGAGGTGAACGCGGCGCAGCCGCAGCACGCCGAGTTCGCCGAACACCGCTTCGGCAGGGAAGCGACGGGTGCCGCGCGACGGCACCTTATGACGCCGAACAAGGAAGTGGCGAACGCAATCATAGACGTGATTGTCGACCGCGCGGTATGCCGGCATCCGCGTGCCGTGGCTGAAGTAGGTGGACCAGCCAATCAACAACCGATTCAGCCGATCACGCACATCAGGCCAGGCACCCTGGTTGCCGGGTACCAAGACGTCACTGACCTTGGCCTTGAGCCGGAGCACGCTCTTCTTCGACGGACTCGCCCCGAGATACCAATGGCCATCCTTGCGATAGCGATGCGGGCCGAACGTGTAGCCAAGGAAGTCGAAGGGCTCGCGGCGGGCATCCCGAACCGCGGTCTTCGTTTCGTTGAGGCCGAGCCCAAGCTTGGTCATTACCTGCCGCGTCCACGCCAGCGCCTCGACCGCAGACTTGCGGCTGAGGATTGAGGATGACGAAGTCGTCGGCATAGGCGACGATGTGGGCCTGATAGGCTTCGCCTCGGCCGCTCTGCCGCCAGTGCTTCAGGAACCGGTTCATGTACAGGTTGGCGAGCAGCGGGCTGATCACGCCGCCCTGCGGCGTGCCGGACGTGCTGTTCTTACCGCCTGTCAGGCGCCGCTTTCCATCGGCATTGGTATCCTCGACCGGCGTCTTGAGCCAGAGCTTGATCAGGCGCAAAACATGTCGGTCAACGATCCGTCGAGCTACTGTCCGCAACAAATCGCGATGCGGGATCGTGTCAAAATACTTCGACAGATCGGCATCAACGACCTTGGTGTAGCCTCGACACAACAGGGCATGAACTTCCTTGATCGCGTCGGCTCCGCTCCGCCTCGGCCGATAGCCATAGGCAGCAGGATCGAGGTCCGCCTCGAAGATCGGTTCCAGCACGAGCTTGGCAGCGGTCTGAACCACCCGGTCCCGGATCGTCGGGATGCCGAGCGGTCGCTCGCCACCGCCGGGCTTCGGGATCATCACCCGTCGCACCGGTGCAGGCTTATACGTCTTCGTGACGAGTTCCCTTCTGAGACCGGAAAGCCACTCCTCCAACCCAGCCGATTCGATCGTCGCGAAGGTGACCCGTCCACTCCTGGCGCGCCTTGATTGGAACGCGCCAGTTGGTAGGCGTGGCACAGGATGTCCTCGCGGCAAATCTTGTCGTAGAGCAGGTAGAAGCGAAATCCCGGCTCCGCCTTCGCCTTGACATACAGCTTCCTCTGAAGCCTCCGGATACTATCAGGTGTTTGCAGGCTCATCGCCAATCACCCATCCTCGTCTTCGTAGAAAGCGCACCAGAAGTCAGGGCCCTTCCCTCAACCGGCATTACCCGGCCTCAGCGGTACTACGACCCTGTCCGACTCCCGCCGGCACCGCCGCCCATAAGGTGGCGTCGAGGCCGCTACCCTCGTGCCGAGCGGGCCTCCCCCGATTACCCGAAACACCCTTCCAGCGTGCCGTGCCCATTACCCCGGCGGATCGGAATGGGTGCGTTCGTCGGTTGCTTCCCCATCCCACGCGGCCTTCCCCGTTATTCAGGCGGGTCGGCATCCGCGACTTCACTTTCGAGGCCTGCTCAGGCTTCACTCACGTTACGGCCCGCTGGATCGCTCAACCGCCCAAGGCGGCCTTTGTCACGAGGCTTCGACCCAGCAGGTCGCCCCACCAAGCCGCTCGTCAGCTACCGGACCTTACCGACATCTCTCCGGGTGGTATCTTCCTCCACTGGTGTTACGCGCCATCGGGGCGCACTGAATAAGATGGGTTAGCTATGTAGCCCGGGGGCACCGGCCTTGCGATGTTTCTGCATGGCCGAGGGGGCCCTCGGCGCGCTCGGCACAAACGACTCGTTGATTTTAGTTACGCGCGCGAGCGCAGTTCTTGCGAACAAACACGCCTCTCGACGTAAGATCTTGAGGTTATTCGCTTACGCGCCGGCCGTCCTCTGTTTGTCCCATTGTCTCCGTCTGTACGACGCCTTCATTCCACATCTTCCGTTTAACACTTCCACGCTGCATGTATGAACGTGCGGGTGCGTGATTGGATGTTAGGGCACCTTTCCTAACCTAATCCCGCTGGAGCGTCGGAGCTGCAACCGCTATTCGCTGACGTCGCCCCAAAACCGGACCAGATTCACTTCGCCGCCTCAAGCTTCAGGGCGACGTGCAGGGAGACGTTGATGGCTGACGGCAAGTTTCTCACCCCCGAAGAAGTGTCGGATCGATACCGTGGAAGCATCTCGGTCGGCACCCTCCGAAATTGGCGTGCCATGAGGATTGGGCCGACCTTCGTCAAAATCGGCAAGGCAGTTCTCTACCCCACCACCGAGCTTGATGCGTGGGATCAGAAGAATATGGTGACGTGCCGTGCGTCAAGGCGACTCACTGTGGATGCCAGTGAGGAAGCATGATGATCACTCCGGAGCATGCAAAACCGCTCCCAATTGTCGTCCCCACACTTCTCACGCGCTCAAATATTTTCTTTTGATTTCAATAAATAGATGAAGTTGGTGGCCTCGTCCACAACTATCCCGCTCAACGCCCGACTATCATCGTCGATCACTGTTGGTCAGATGAGGAGATGGGCGTGAAGATCGGTGTGTAGCGATGGTGCGCGTCATACATGCACGATGCTGAACCTGAAGAAGAGATACTTCACCAGTGCTGCGGCAACTTGATTGCAAACACGAATTTCGACGACCCGCGATCTGCTCGGTTCCAGCGACTATCGACATCGATCAGCCGATTTTCGACATACGCAACCATCGAACGACTATCAGCCTCACGGCAACCTGCAAGAACGGAGTGTGAGCCATAGAGATGGCGTATCGAGAGCGGTGGCAGGCCGAGATTGCCGCGCTGCAAAGGATCTTGTCTGGGTTTGACTTAAGAGAGGAGTGCAAGTGGGGAAAGCTCTGCTACATGATGGATGGAAAAAATGTCGTAATCATTCAGGGTTTCAAAGAATATTGCGCGTTGGGCTTCTTTCAGGGTGCGCTGCTGAAGGACCCGAAGAAGCTGCTGGTGCAGCTCGGGCACGTTCAGGCGGCGCGGGTGATGAAGTTCACCAGCGCGAAAGAGATTGCGACCAAGGCGGCGACTATCAAAGGCTACGTGCGCGAGGCCGTGGCGGCGGCCGCGGCCGGATTGAAGGTCGAGACGAAGCCCCCGGCATTGCCCGTGCCCGAGGAGTTGAACGAGAAGTTCCGCAACGATCCGCGGTTCAAGCGCGCGTTCGAGGCGCTGACGCCGGGACGCCGACGGGGATACCTGTTCCACTTCGCCGGTGCGAAGCGGTCTGGAACGCGGAAGGCGCGGATCGAGAAGGCGATGCCAGCAATCTTCGAGGGACGAGGGTTCCTGGAGCGGCGATCGCGCACGAACTCGTAACCGGTGCAACCCCCGGTGCGACAGATCTACCGACCTGACACGCAAGTGTGCGTCATACAGCGGGTCTCCGTTGGCCCACCAAATCTCGTCAGTGCACGACGTCCGACTCAACGAACCACAGACGTTCGTCCGCCTGAAACGCCAGACCGTGCGTTCCCCAGCGAACAATCGAGATCGGATCGCTCTGAACACCGGGAACCGGGACGGCGCCGAGCGTCTGGAAGGTCGACACGTCGCCGGCTACGATTCGCCCCGACTGGACGTCGTATGCTCGGGTGCTGTCACTTGATAAAACGACGGCCGCGTACCGGTTGTTGAAGCCGTTGATATGTCCGAATATCGAGTCCGCTGCCGGATTACCGACGTACCCGCCGCTGGACACGAGAAGCCCGCCCGAACTGGCGAAGTTAATCCCGGACATGAAAGTGTTGGGAGGCGCGGCCATGTGTGGGCCATCGGCAAGAATAGCGATGGAATAGAACTGGGGGGTCGTCGTCGCGTCGGTGGCGTAGAGCATCGGCGGCGAACCGGGGACGAGCGTAAAGCTCGACAGCAGATAATCGGTCGGGGTCTGTGCGGGGCGTGGGACGCCATTGTCGTAGACAACGATGCCGACATCTGAAGGTTCGGCTTGTCCTACGTTAATGACGGCAATCGAGGTGGGAGCCTGAGGGAGGACGGCGATGGCGATCGCGTGGTACGGGGGCCAGTTCCCACGGACCAGGTGGCGGACGCTGTTGCGGGATCGAACGCGATGACCGACTTGGCGCTCGCTCCGCCGGC